>VGOD01000104.1 GCA_016876015.1 Chloroflexota bacterium | reverse complement strand
GAATGACCAGACGGCGGACGCCGCACCGCAGGCCGTCTACGACGCGGCCGGGCAGCTTCACGTGGTCTGGCTGCGCGGCGATCAACTGGTTACACTCTCCGGCGGCTGGGGCGGCGCGCCAGAACCGTTGTGGCCGGCCGGCGCGGCGAGCTTCGCCAACTATCGCCTGGTGCAAGCGCCAAACGACAACCTGGCGCTTGTCTACCAGGGTCTTTCAACGGATGGCGGCGGGCTGGCCGACATCCACGTCACAGTCTTCGACAAGGCGAACGGCCTGTGGGGGCTGGCGGACCGGCTGACCACCGATCTGTCGCTGGAGGATTACCTGGCGCCGGCGTTCGGGTCGGACGGGACCCTCTGGATCGCCTACACCAAGGTGGAGACCCGCTTCGAGGACAAGCAGGTGGTGGTCGAGGGTGAAGAGATCACCGTGGAGGACGTGCCCGTGCCGGGGCGCAGCGACCTCTATCTGCTGCGGCACAGGCTGGCCCCGGACCTGACCGTCGCTGCGGGTGGGATCAGTATCTCGCCGTCCAACCCCGCGCCGGGCCAGCCGGCCACGATCAGCGCGGTCGTGCGCAACGCCGGCGACCTGGCCGTGAGCGGTGGCAAGGTGCAGTTCTGGGACGGGTTCCCCGGCCGCGGCGGCGTGCAGATCGGCGACACGGCGACATTGCGCTCGCCTCTGCGCGCTGGCATCACCGACACCGTGGCGATCGCCTGGACCGTGCCGCTGACGCCCGCGACCCACGCCATCTACGTGCTTCTCGACCCGTTCCTGGAGATTCCCGAGGGGAACGAGATGAACAACCTGACGCACGTGGATGCGGTGCTGCCCGACCTGACGATCGGCGGCATCAACGTCGAACACGCGGCCCCGGCGACGATTCGTATCACCACGACCGTGGCCAACGCTGGCGCGATCCCGGCCGACGGGGCAACCGTTGTGTGGCGACGGGATGCCATCACCGGCACGCTGCTCGGCGCGGCCGCGGCTGGCCCGATCGCGGCCGGCCGCAGCGCCACGGTTGCGCTGACCTGGAACGTGTCGCCGGCCGACGCCGGCGCGCACGTAGTCTACGCGGTGGTGGACCCCGGCGGCGTCGTTCAGGAGAGCGACGAAGCCAACAACCTTGACTTGGCCGCGGCCGACGTGTTGCCCGACCTGGCGGTGCGCGGTTCCTACTATGCGGTCCCGTTCGGAGGTCAGCCGCCAAACCCGCTGCCGATCACGTTGCAGGTGCGCAACCAGGGCGTGGCTGAGGCGCGCAACGTGCGGGTGAAAGTGGTCTCCAACGACCCCTTCACCCCAGAGCGGCCGGCCCTGTACGAGACGATCGTGCCGGCGCTGGCTGTGGGCGCTTCGCAAACATTGTCGGCGAACATCACGCTGCCCGGGTGGGGGGATGTCTACGCGGTGGTTGACCCCCTATGGGAACTGGCTGAGCTCAGCGAGAGCAACAACCTGGCGCTGCTGGTGGAGTTCCCGCCACGGCGCTATCTGCCGCTGATCCAAAAGGGACGCTGAGCATCGCTTGGGGCGCGCCAGATCGGATATACTGGCGTGTTCAGCGCACGGCGACTGTGCTCATCTCAGAGTCAACGGCAGGTACGCCTTGCGCATCTCGCCCAGCACGGCCCAGATGGAGAAACGGCTCGGCGTCGCTGTCATCCGGTTCTGAGCTACAGCCACCCGGCTGGTCGGCTCCCGGACCCACCGCGCACCGTCCCAGAAGTAGAGCGCCAGCGTGACCGGCATGATGGCGGCGACCTGGTTGGCGCTGTAGCCGATGGCGACGGTGTAGGGTCGGGCTGGCTGCACGAGCTGGTCCGTGCTGTCCCTGGCTTCTAGTACGTGCTGTCCGCCACTCCTCGTCGTGGACGAAGCCAAAGAAGCTGGGAAGGACTGCCAAGGAAGCAGTCCCCGGCGAGATTGCCAGAGCCAACAGGACGATGAGGAGCACCAGACGCTGCATCTCGGCCTCCTGAAGACTGCCCTTGAGCGCACTTGCGATGCACGCTCCCTGAGCGTGCGCATCTGTGGCCGGGATAGCCAACGGGACGCGGCGACGAGACCAGCAGCCGGGCAGCGGAGAAACGACGATGAGGGGTTGCGGCGGCATGGCAGGCCGCGCCCTATGGCTGTCGTAGCCAGGATTATACCAGCCCTGGCGGAAATAGAGAATCTCACAGAACTCGGCGTACACAGTTTGCCGGTTCGATGGTACAGATTCGAGCAGATCGGCGAGACAATCCTCCGATGGGGCTTGCTCACCTCCTGCAGGCGCAGCAACCGATTATGTGGTAAAATAGCGACGTGACGTGGAAGTCAGACGCAACATCGTGAAGTCCGCTGAGCTGGCAGGTTGCTGAGCCACAATGATCACCGTTGCCATCATAGACGATCATCCGGTTGTCCGCGCCGGGTTGCGGACCATCCTGGCGGCCGCGGCCGATATCGAAGTGGTGGCCGAAGGAGCCAACGGCGCCGACGCGCTGCGCCTGGTTGCGCGCTGTTCCCCCGATGTGCTGGTGCTGGATGTCAATCTGCCCGACCTCAGCGGTTTCGAGGTCACCAGGCGCTTGACTGCGCAGCCGCTCTCAACGGCTATCCTGATTCTGACGGTTCACGACGACCGCGAGACCGTGCTGGGGCTGCTCGATGCCGGCGCGTCCGGGTATGTGTTGAAGGACGATGCGCTGGAAACGTTGGTGGCCGCGGTGCACGCGGTTGCACGCGGGGAGTGCTGGCTGAGCCCGGCCGTCGCCGGCCAGGTCGTGCGCCGTACGGTTGGCGAGCTTCCATCTTCCCTCGCGCCGCGCGCTCTTCCCCTCACCCCGCGTGAACTCGAAGTGCTATGTCTGTTGGCCCAGGGCCTGGACAACGCGGCTATCGCCCGCGCGTTGTCGGTAACCACCCGCACGGTACAGAACCACGTCAGCAACATCTACGGCAAGCTGGCGGTCGCCTCGCGCACCGAGGCCGCGCTGTTGGCGATCCGGGTCGGACTGGTGGAGGTGGATCGCGAAGGTCCCCCATAGAGGGCGCCGCCGCTGTCCTGAAAATCAACGCAAAGACGCCAAGACGCCAGGAAAACCATATATCTTTGCGCCTCTGCGCCTTTGCGTTTTCACGGGCCGTCCCACAGGGAGGCTTCGCACTGGCGCCGGCCGCAGCATGAGCAACTGACCTGATTATACCAGCCGAATCTGCTTTCTGCAATGCAGGGCCAGGAGCGGCAGGGCTATCGGTCACACACCGCGATCCCTTGCGCGGCGGCAGCCTGCGCAAGGATCGCCATCTGCTCCTTTGTGGGCGCGACAAGATCGCGCGCGCGATAGACTAGCCCCAGGCTGGCGTATTTGTCGGACGCCAACCGATGAAACGCCAGCAGCTCCAGCGAGAGACTTCGACCATCGTTGCCACCGGCGGCCCGCAGACTGCCCAGCTCGCGCACGAAGCATGCGATCGCGGCGACCTCTTCCGGCGTGTCGTTCACCGTGGGCACGATCGGTATCCGAAAGATGAGCGGCTTGTCGCCGGCTGCAAGTCGCCGAGCGTTTTCCAGGATGCGCTCGTTGGAGACCCCAGTGGCTGCGCGATGTTTTGCCGCATCCATGTGCTTCAGATCCATCATCACCAGATCAGTCGCCGGCAACAGCATCGCCAGGTCATCCCACGCGCAGTTGCCCGCGGTCTCGATGGCCGTGTGAATCCCCTCGGTCTGGCAGGCAACCAGGATGGCGCGGGAGAACTCGGGTTGTAGCGCGGGCTCTCCGCCCGATAGCGTGACCCCGCCGCCCGACGTTTCGTAGAAGATGCGATCGCGCAACGCCTCCTGCATCACTTCCTCGACAGTCATCGGCCGGCCTACGAGTCGCCGCCCCTCCGCGTAGCACGTCTCGACACACTGCCCACACGCCTCACACCGCTCGCGATGGTAGATGAGCACGCCATCCCGAAGCTCGTTCGCGGCCTGGGGACAGACGAGACACGCGCCACACGCGATACACCTGGCGGGCAGAAACTGGAGTTCGGCCGGCCGGCGCAACCCTTCCGGGTTGTGGCACCAGAAGCAGCGCAGCGAGCATCCTTTGAGGAAAACCGTCGTGCGAATTCCCGGTCCGTCATGAATCGAAAACCGCTGTATGTCGAAAACGTTGCCTATCATGATCTTCGTTCAGGCCTCTCGAGCAACGGGGTGGACTTTCGGCCCCACTGTACCACAGGTTGACCCGATCGGAAAAGCTACGCACAATGCCGTTGCAGTTGGAGAAACGTGCGGCCTGCACTATAATGCCGGCGTCGTGTCCAGAAGCAATCACGTCAGGCCGAAACTCGGTCTGAAAGGAGTCCATTTTGCCCAACCATCCGACTATCTACATCGGCGATGACACGCTCGCCGAACTGATCGGCTATTGCCAGACGCGCGATCTGCGCAGCTTCGTGCTGGTGGCCGACCGCAACACCCACGCCGTGCTCGGCGGCCGCGTCGAGCAAGCCCTGGCGAACCAAGGCTGGGATGTACTGACCGCGCTGCTGCAAGGCGAAGAGGTCGTGGCCGATGCGCGTTCCGTGATGCAGGTGATGTACGCGCTCGACCGCGCACCGCGCACCTTCCTGGCGGTCGGCTCCGGCACGATCACCGATATCGCACGCTTCGTCAGCCATCGCGCCGGCCGCGAGTTCATCTCGCTGCCCACTGCGCCATCGGTAGATGGTTACACCTCCATCGGCGCACCCATGGTGCTGGACGGCGCCAAGATCACCGTCTACTGCCACGCGCCGCTCGGCGTCTTTGCGGATTTGCCGACCCTGTGCGCCGCGCCGCGCGTCATGATCGCCGCGGGTTTCGGCGACATGCTGGCGAAGCTTACCTCGGTGGCCGACTGGGAGCTCGGCGCGTTGGTGTGGGATGAGCCGTTCGACCCCGAGATCGCCCGGCGCTCGCGTGACGCGGCCTGGGCCTGCGCTCACAGCATTGATGCAATTGCGGCGGCCGAGCCCGCCGGCGTGCGCGCCTTGATTGAGGGGTTGATCGAATCGGGGCTGTGCATCTTGGACTTCGGCGAGACGCGGCCAGCTTCAGGGGCTGAACATCACATGTCGCATTTGTGGGAGATGAAGCTCCTACGCGAGGGCCGCCCCGCGGTGCTCCACGGCGCCAAAGTCGGCATCGGGGTGGTGTTGAGCCTGCAACGCTTTGATGCCGTGCGCCGGATGAGCCGCGGCGAAGCAGAGACGCGGCTGGCGCGCTCGCGCCTGCCCGACCGCGAGGCCGAAATTCGCGGCATCGGCCGCGCCTTCGTCGGCATGGCAGACCAGTTAGCCGAGGTTCAGAAGCCGTTCCTGGACATGACCGAGGCTGAGCACATCGCCTTGAAAGATAGAGTGCTGGCGCATTGGGATGACATCGAGCGCATCTCGGCCGGCCTGCCCAGCGCCGCCGAGATGACAGGATGGCTCCGCAAGGTGGGTGGACCGGTTGCCGGCCGCGAGGTGGGCCTGAGCGATGAGGAAATCGCGCTCGGCGTGCGCTGGGGCCACTATTATCGCAACCGTTTCACCGTCGCCAAGCTATCCCAGATGCTGGGGATGCCTTGAGAGCAAGCAACAACTCGACCGCTTAAGAAGCGAAGACCCCTCACGTGCCAGGCGCTTCCGAAGCGCCTGGCACGTGAGGGGTGAGATTCAAGACAGAAGATCCAGCGGCAGCGCTTCGACGGTCCGGCCGCGATAGCCGCTCGTCGTCACGGCTGTGAAGAGCGAGTTGTAGATCGCCTCTTCGGTCGCCTCGATGGCGGCCAGGAACAACGGGGAGGCCAAGTCATTCGGCAGCTCGGTCCTGGTCGCCAGCCGGCTGCGGCGTTCGGGGGTGCGCTGCGTCAGCTCCGAAGTCGAAAAGGCGATGACGTAGTCGCCGGAACCATTGGACATCGCCGCGCCGGTGCGGGCCAGCCCTGCCAGCGCGCGGCGCGCCAGACGAGTCAGGTTGCGGTCCGCCAACGGCGCATCGGTGGCGACAACGATCATGATGGAACCATGACTGAGTTGTTCCTTGAGGTAGTAACGGCCCAGCTTTTGCCCCACCGCCGCGCCCATGATCTGCAGCGCGCCGCCGAAATTCGACTGCACTAGCGTGCCCACGGTCCAGCCGCCCAGGTTTGCCGGCAAGCGCCGCGAGCTGGAGCCGATGCCACCTTTCCAACCGAACGCCACCGTGCCGGTTCCCGCGCCAACGCATCCCTCGGCCACCATGCCGCCCTGAGCTGACGCGATCGCGGCCAGGACATGCGCCGGAGTAACCGCCCGGCGCCGAATATCGTTCAGATGGCTATCGTTCGTCTCGCCCACGAGGGGGTTGACCGAGACGACCTCCTCGTTGCCGGGCTGCGCCAACGTCCAATCCAGGATGGCATCGGCCGCCCGGGGGACAGCCAGAGTGTTCGTCAGCACGATGGGCGTCTCGATTTCACCCAGCTCGATCACCTGCGTCATACCGGTCAGCTTGCCGAAACCGTTGCCCACCGCCAGCCCGGCCGGGACTCTGTCCTGGAAGAGGTTGCCGGGGTGAGGCACGATGGCGGTGACGCCCGTGCGAATCTCCGCCCCCTCCCAGAGCGTCACATGTCCCACGCGCACGCCGGCGACATCGGTGATGGCGTTCAGCGGACCGGCTGGCAAGACGCCCGGCGCAATGCCGAGCTCGCGCGCGCGGCCGCGGCGAGAAGTCTGAACCTGACACCAGTCGCCTCCGATCAGCCGCCGGCGCATCTCGTTCGCCGCTCATGCGGCAAGCAGCAACAACGGCTCCTCGACCAGCTCCTTGATGTACTGCAAGAAGCGCGCGGCCGGCGCGCCGTCTACCACCCGATGGTCGAACACCAGGCTGAGGGTCATCATCTGGCGCAGGGCAGGCTTGTCCGGCGAGCTGGGATGATAGACCCATTTGGGGATGATCCGGCCCACGCCCAGGATGGCCGCCTCCGGCAGGTTGATCACCGGCGTGAAGCCCTCGATGCCGTACATGCCCAGGTTGGTGATCGTGAAGGTGCCGCCAGATAGATCGTCGGGCAACGATTTGCCCTTGCGCGCCCGATCCACCATCTCGCGGAACTCCTGCCCAAACTGCCGCAGCGACTTCTGGTCCGCGTCGCGGATCACGGGAACGAGCAGCCCGCGCTCGGTGTCCACAGCCATGCCCAGGTTGACGTGCGCCAACCGCTCGATTACATACAGTGCGCTTCCCTGGGCGTCGGACGCCAGCCGGGCATTCATGTAGGAGAATCGGCGCAGCCCGGCCGCCACGATCAACGCCAACAGGTCGTTGTAACCGGGTGCAAAGCCCCACTCCTTCTCCACCTTCGCCTTCAGCCGTTCGCGGACGGCCACGAATTCGGTGGCGTCCACCTCCATCATCAGCGTCACGCGCGCGCTCGTGTGGACGCTCGCAGCCATCCGGTCGGCGATGATGGCGCGCACGCCCTTGAGAGGAATGCGCTCGACGACTTCCGCTGAAGGCAGCGCCGCCGGCGCCGGTCGAGCGATGGGAGCTTCGGCCGCGACGGCCACAACCGGCGCGGCGGGAGGCGGGAGGCGGGAGGCGGCTTGCGCGATCGCCGCTTCCACGTCTTCCTTCGTGATCTTTCCGCCTGGCCCTGTGCCAGCCACCTTGCGCAGGTCAATGCCCGCCCCGGCCGCCAGTTTCGCAGCGAGCGGCGAAGCCTTGGGCGCTGAGGCAAGATACGCCAGAACGTCTCGCTCCACCACCCGGATGCCGCCGCCGCCGGTCGGCGTCACTTCGGCCAGTGGGACGCGCTCCTCGGCGGCGCGCTTGCGCGCCCGCGGAGAGGCCACGATACGCTCACTCGGCGATGCGGTGACAGGCTGATCGAGCGATGCGCCGCTCGGCTCTGCGACGCTCCTCGCCTCCGCGCCGTCCCCCGCCCCCGCGTCTCCGCGTCCCACTGTCCCTGCGTCAAAGACCTCGTCCCGCTTCCCGATGGTCGCCACGACAGTCAGCACCGGCACGACCTGGCCCTCTGCGAACGGGCCGCGGTGCAGATAGCCGGCTGCGGTCGCTTCTACAGCGAAGACCGCCTTGTCGGTTTCGACGTTCAGGATCTCCTGGCCTTCTGCGACCTTCGCGCCGTCGGCTGCCAGCCACTCGATGATCGTGACCTCTTCGACGGTCTGGCCCTGCTTGGGGATGTACAGCTCCGTGGCCATCAGCTCACCACCTTTCGACATGCCGCGACGATCCGATTGACGTTCGGGATAGCGAGGTCCTCCAGCACCTCGGCGCGCGGCACCGGCACGTTGAGCGCCGCCACGCGCACCATCGGCGCGTCCAGATAGTCGAAGGCCAGGTCGCTGATCTGCGCCATCACCTCGTTGATGAAGTTGGTATTCTCGTACCCTTCGGAGACGCCCACAAAGCGGCCGGTCTTCTTGATCGAGGCGACGATGGTATCAATGTCGAGCGGCTTGAGGGTGCGCAAATCCACCACCTCCACATCAATCCCCTCCTTGGCCAGGACTTCGGCGGCCTCGAGCGCGCGCCACACCATCCGCGAATAGGCGACCAGGGTGATGTCCTTGCCGGGTCGCTTGATGTCGGCCACGCCCAACGGGATGATGTAGTCTTCCTCTGGGACCGGTCCCTTGACGCCGTAGAGCATCTTGTGCTCGATGAACATGACCGGGTTGTCGCCCCGAATGGCTGCTTTGAGCAGACCCTTAGCGTCATATGGCGTGGAAGGCATGACAACGTAGATGCCCGGGAAGTGCGTCCAGAGCGATTCCAGGCTTTGCGAGTGGTGCGCGGCGATGGCGCGGCCTGCGCCGCCCTCGGTGCGGATCACCATCGGCACGGTGGTCTTGCCGCCGAACATGTAGCGGTTCTTGGCGCCCTGGTTGGCGATCTGATCCATGGCCAGCGGCGTGAAGTCCACATACATGATCTCCGCGATGGGGCGCAGGCCAGCCATGGCTGCGCCGACGGCCGCGCCGCCGATGGTGGCCTCGGAGATCGGCGTATCGAGCACGCGCCACTGACCGAACTCCGCGAACAGGCCGCGGGTGGCGCCATACGCGCCGCCGTAGAACCCCACGTCCTCGCCCATGATGAAGACCTTGGGGTCGCGCAGCATCTCCTCGCGCGCGGCCTCGACCAACGCCTGGGCATAGGTGATCTGTCGCATGTTGGGATCGCTGCGCACGCGGTCACGCAACGCCCGTTCCGCGGAGACGTCAGCCGCCGTGGTCTTCAGGGGCGCATAGACATCGGTCTCGACCTCCGCCGGGTCGGGCGCGGGAGAGTTCCTGGCGAACGCCATGGCCGCGGCGAGCTTGGCCTGCACCGCTTCCTGGAGGCTCTCGAACTCCACATCGTCGAGCATCCGCATCGTCTGCATTTCATCGCGCAGCAGGTTGATCGGATCGCGGCGGCGCCAGGACTGCTCCTCGTCCTTCGTGCGATAGGCGCGAGGATCGGAATGGGAATGCCCGAACCAACGATAGGTCTTGGCCTCGATCAAAGTGGGGCCTTCCCCGCGCCGCGCGGCCTCGACAGCCTTGGCGACTGCACTGCGCACGGCCAGCGCGTCCATGCCATCCACCACGACGCCCGGAATCCCGTAGGCGCACGCGCGGGCCGCGATGTCCGGCAGCCTGGACACCTTTTCCCAGGGCACCGACATGCCGTACATGTTGTTCTCGGCCACGAAGACGACAGGCAAGTCCCAGATGGCAGCCATGTTCAGCCCTTCGTGGAAGTTGCCGGTGTTCGAGGCGCCATCGCCGAAGAAGCAGAGCACCACGCGATCGGTCTTGAGCAGCTTCTGCGCCAGCCCTGCGCCGACCGCCACCGGAATGTTGCCGCCGACGATGCCGGTGGCGCCCAGGTTGCCGTGCGCCACGTCCGCGATGTGCATCGAGCCGCCCTTGCCTTTGCAATAGCCGTCCGATTTCCCCAGCACCTCGGCCATCATCTTGTTGTAGTGCGTCTGCTTGTCGTCGGCTGTCGTGGCGGCCTTGTCGCCGTGCGCGTGGCCATGGCCATGCCCACGATGGGTGCTGGTGATCAGATCGTCATCGCGCAGCGCGGCGACCGCGCCGACGGCCGTCGCCTCCTGGCCGGCGTAGAGATGGGAAGCGCCCTTGAGCTCGGCCCGCCCCAACAGATCGGAAATCTGGTTCTCCAGGGCCCGGATTTCCATGATCTGGCGCAGCATCGTGAGCAATTGCTCCTTGGTCAGGGCTTGCTCCTCGATCAGAGCCGAAACAGTGGTGGCGTCCTGCGGATTGATAGGTTGCATGAAAGTGCTCCTTGTGCCGATTGCCGATTTGCGATTGCCGATTTGCGATTGCCGATTGCGGATTGCCGATTGCGGATTGCCGATTTGCGATTGCCGATTGCCGATTGCCGATCTGCGATTGCCGATTTCGGATTTGCTCCAATCTGCCTCATGTGATCCAAAATCTAAAACCCAAAATCCGAAATCCCCCTCACACCAACACCACCTCGATCCCGGCCAATCGCGCCTGTTCGACAAGGTCGGCGGGGGCATGGGCGTCGGTGATGATGGCGTGAATCTGAGAGAGCGCGGCGAAGGAGACCAGGCCGGCGCGGCCCCATTTAGTCGCATCCAGGATCGCGATCACCCGCCGGCACATGCCGACCAGCGGCCGCTTCAGCTCACTCTCCTCGATGCTGACATCGGTGAGGCCTTCCGCCTGGGTGATGCCGTGCGCGCCGAAAAAGCCCTGCTGGATGTTGAACTTGCGCAACATCTCCAGGCCGTCGCCCCCTACCAGCGAAGCCGTCTCGCGGCGCAGCGTCCCGCCGACCAAGACGACCGTGACGCCCGGCGCGTCTAGCAACTCCTGGGCGATCATCAGACTGTTGGTGATCACCGTGAGATAGGAACGGCTCTTGAGAAACTGGGCGATCGCCAGCGCCGTGCTGCTGCTGTCCAGAAAGACCGCATCGCCATCACCGATCATGGCCGCGCCCGCCGCGCCGATGCGGCTCTTCTCCATGACCTGCTGCTGACGCCGGGCAGCCAGCGAAAGCTCATACGCGCCCCGCGCCGGGGGAATCGCTCCGCCATGCGTGCGCACCAGCAGATTCTGCTCCGCGAGGAGCTGGAGGTCAGCCCGAATCGTCACCTCGGAAACACCGAACCTCTGGCTGAGGTCGGCGACAGACGCGCGGCCGCCCTCGTTGACCAGACGAAGGATTTCCCACCGGCGCTCTTCGGGGTATAATTCCCTGGCTATCTCTGGCGTTGACATTTCTGCGCTTCTGTGTAATACTTACGAATGCTTTCATATTACTACACTTCACAAGAGCTGTCAAGAGATGACCGATCGGGTTGCCCGCCTTTTTGACGCCTACGTCTTTGACCTGGATGGCACCGTCTACCTGGGCGATGCGCTGCTGCCCACGGCCGGCGAGACGATTCGAACCCTACGCCGGCTGGGGCGGCGCACGGTGTTTCTCTCCAACAATCCCACGCACACCCGCGTCGCCTACGTCGCCAGGCTGACGCGCCTGGGCCTGAACGTCACGGCCGATGACATCATCCACTCGTCGCAGGTCATGGTGAACTTCTTGCTCCGTCAGATGCCGGCCGGCCGGCTCTTTGTGGTGGGCGAGGAGCCGCTGAAGGCCGAACTCCAGGCCGCCGGCTTCGAGCTGACCGAAGACCCCCAGCGCGTGGACGCGGTGATCGCCAGCTTCGACCGCACCTTCGTCTACCGCAAGCTGCAGATCGCGTTCGATGCGATCCGCGCGGGCGCGCACTTCTACGCGACCAATGCGGACCGCTATTGCCCCACCTCTGGCGGCGGCGAGCCGGACGCCGCCGCCATGATCGCGGCCATCGAAGCCTGTACGGCCAAGAAGGTCGAAGCCGTGGTGGGCAAGCCATCGCCGCACACCATCGCCGCCATCCTCGACCGCTTGGGCTTACCGGCCGATCGGTGTATCATGACCGGCGATCGGCTGGAGACCGACATCACGATGGCGTTGAACTCCGGCATGGCGGCCGCCCTCGTCTTGACCGGCGCGACTGACGAAGCGACTTTGGCCGCGTCGGCCATCCGGCCCACCTATGTTTTGCGTCAGTTGGGAGATCTGCTGCCAGCATGTGGAAGGGAGAAGTGAAATGTCCGACCTACTCGAGACCTATCGCAAGGCGACCCGGCCCTTGCCGCAGACGAACAAGCTCTGGCCCCTGTATGCCGCGGGCCTGGAGAACCTGGGGGTGGATGGCCGGCCCATCGCAACCCCGATGCCGACTCATGGGCCCGACGAGCTGCTGGTGCGCCACGACGCCTGTGGACTCTGTTTCTCCGACATCAAGGTCATCAAGCAGGGCCAGGAGCATCCACGCATCTTTCGCGATATCTGCAAGGAGCCGGTGGTGCTCGGCCACGAACTGAGCATGACGGTGGTGAGCGTCGGCGAGAAACTGCGCGGGCAATACCGCATCGGCGATCGCTTCATCATTCAGGCCGACATCTGGAAAGACGGCGTCAACTACGCCTACGGCTATATGATCCAGGGCGGGCTGTCGCAGTATGGCGTCATTGACCAGCGCATCCTCGATGGCGACCACGGCAATTACCTGATCCCGGTTCAGCCGGGCACTGGCTACGCCGAGAGCGCGCTTACCGAACCGTGGGCTTGCGTTACTGCGGCCTATCAGCTCCAGTATCGCACGGGGCTGAAAGCGGGCGGCGTGACCTGGATCATCGGTACCCCACCCCCTGCCCCCTCCCCTGGCGCGGGAGGGGATGAGGGGGCAAGGTACACCATCAGCGCGGGCTTCGATGCAACCTCGCACCCGGCCCGGCTGCTGCTGACGAATGTCCCGGCCGCCTTCGCAGCCTCTCTGCGCGAGCGGGCGGCCGGCCTGGGCATCGAGGTGCTCGACGCGCCGGATGTCGCGCACCCGCCGGTCGAGCAGGCCGATGACATCGTGTTGCTCGGCGCCGATCCTGACCTGGTGGAGGCCGCCAGCCCCTTCCTGGCCGATTTTGGCGTCTTCGCCATCATCGCCGATCGGCCGATGCCGCGCAAGATCAACGTGGACGTCGGCCGTGTGCACTACAATCGGTGGGTCTATGTGGGCGGCGCCGGCCCCGACATCGCGGCCGCATACAGCGCCATGCCTGTGCGCTCCACGTTGAGGCCGGCCGGTCGCGCCTGGTTCGTCGGCGCGGGCGGGCCGATGGGCCGGATGCACCTCCAACGCGCCATCCAGGTTCCCGATGGCCCGGCCACGATCGTCTGCACCGATGTGAGCGATCTGCGCCTGGACGATCTGCGCCGGTCGTTCGAGGGCGAAGCGGCCGCCGCGGGCATCGAGCTCATCTGCCTGAATCCGATGAACCGGGAGGCCTACGCCGCCGGCATGGCCCGCTTCCAAACCCCTCCGCCCTCGAAGGGGGGAGGCCGGGAGGGGGATGGCTCCTCGACTCGCTCGCAGGAGGGTGGCGGCTTCGACGACATCATCGTCCTGGCGCCGGTGCCTGCGGTGATCGCTGACGCCGGGACATGGCTGGCGCCGGCCGGCGTGATGAACGTCTTCGCGGGCGTTGGTCGGGGCACGATGGCCGGCCTGGATTTGGGCGACGCATACCTCAAACAGACGCGCGTCATCGGTCACTCCGCGTCGAGCATTGACGATCTGCGCCACATGTTGTTCCTGGCGGAGACAGGCACACTGTCGCCCAATCGAAGCGTCGCCGCGATTGGGTCGTTGACCGCGGTGCGCGACGGCCTGCAAGCGGTCATGGATACCTCTTTCCCCGGCAAGGTGGTCATCTATCCGCACATCAAGGAGATGCCGCTCACATCGCTGCCCGATCTCCAGGAGACCATGCCGACGGTCCACGCCAGGCTCAAGGATGGCCGCGAGTGGACCGTGGAGGCGGAAAACGAATTCCTGCGGCTGATGCTCGCATAGGGGCAGACTGCAAATTGCAAATGGCGAATTGCAGATTGCAGATACCGAATGGCAAAAGGGCAGAGGGCAAGAGGAGTAGGTCAGATGGAACGGCAATTCGAGGACAAGATCGCGCTGGTGACGGGCGGCGGGCAAGGACTGGGTCAGGCCATCTGCCTGCGCCTGGCGCAGGAGGGCTGCCACCTGGTCGTGGCCGACATCAAAGAGGCGACAGCACAGCACACCGCAGACCAGATCGTCGCCGAAACGGACCGGCGGGCCATCGCGGTCAAGACAGATGTGACCGACGAAGACCAGGTGGCTGCGCTGGTGGAACGCACGCTGCAAGAATTCGGCCGGTTGGACATCTGCGTATCCAATGCGGGCATCCTGGTTGCCGAAGAGGTCGCCGAGTTCCCGGCCGAAAAGTGGCGGGCCGTGATGAACGTCAATCTGTTCGGCTACTTCCTGATCGCCAAACATGCCGCGCGCGTGATGATGGCGCAGAAGAGCGGCGTCATCATCCAGGTCAACTCGAAATCGGGCAAGAAGGGCAGCTACAAGAACTCGGCGTATGCAGCGAGCAAGTTCGGCGGCATCGGCCTCACCCAGAGCATCGCGCTGGAGCTGGCCCCACATGGCGTGCGCGTGAATGCCATCTGCCCCGGCAACCTGCTCGAGGGCACCTTGTGGCAGGAGTCGCTGCTCGACCAATACTCGCGCACCCAGGGCCTGACCAAAGAGCAGGTCTATCGCAAATACCTGGAGCAGGTACCCCTGAAGCGCGCCTGCACCTATGACGACGTCTGCAACGTCCTCGTCTTCCTGGCATCGGACCAGGCCAGCTACATGACGGGGCAGGCCATCAACGTGACCGGCGGCCAGGAGATGCGGTAGCAGGACGCAGAAACCCGTTTTCTCGAAGAAAACGGGTTTCTGCGTCAGTTCTCCCTGAGAAAACGGGGGGCTGTTTCAGATCACCGGAATCCCCAGGTCGCTGGCCCCGCGGGGAGAGGTGCGCGCCTCTGGATAGTAGCGGCGAAGCAAATCCAGCGCCAGGGCCGCGCGGTGCACCCGCTCGCGCGCCAGCGCGATCGCGGTCGCTTCCAGGTGTGCGCCGCTGGGGTAGATGTTCGGCGCGTTGCGCAGACCCAGCTTGACGTAGACTGGCGCGGCGACTCGCACCATCTCGGGCGTCTCATAGTAGCGCACAAAGCCGCCGAAGTCGTCTGGCGCCTCGACGTAGATGTCCAGCGGCAGGCTCACTGCCCGGCGGATCGCGGCCAGTTGCGGCAGCGAGAGATCAGTCGGCGTATTGTAAGTGCCAGCGCCAAGCTGTTCCATCCAACGCACCGCGATGGGATTCGCTGCGCCCATCTGCACCGAGACCTTCAAGACCAGATCGCGGGGCAGCTTGCCGGCCCGCTTCATCTCGTTCGCCAGCCAGAGCAACCCCTCATCCGCGACGAGCACCGAGCGGATTCCCAGGGCGCAGCCGCGGCGGATTTCCTCGGCTGCGAAGACCACCTGCTCGACCCCGCGCAGCCGTGCGCCCAGGTTCTTGCCCGCGGCCGCCACGACCTGCGCGCCAGTATCCCACCCCGCACGCGGCCCCACGAAGAGACTGACCTCGATCCCGGCGTCATGTCCCAACCGGGCCATCTCGCGGATTTCCGCGTCCGTCAGCAGCATGATGCCGCTGCCCTGCGAGACGCGTTGGATCAGTACCGACTGTCGCTCAGCTTCCTCCAGCACGGCCGCCAGCGCCCGCGGGCCTTCCACGCTGGGAATCTCGACGCGATAGTGTGCGCCATCTGGAAAACGCGTCCCGGACGTAGGCAGGTCGAAGGCATCGCTGGTCGGCAGGCCGAGCGCGGCAAGAAAGTCACGAGTTTCGCGCATGGTAATAGCTCCTCGATGATGTGAGAGCTATTCTATCACGGATCCACAGCGGCGGAAAGAGCGTTGGATGGCGCCGGCGGGGTCATTTCACTGTCCGCTCCAGACGATTGCAGACCCCAGTACCCGACCCGAAGCGATCAGCCCTTCAGCCGGCTGACTGCATCATTCCCTGCGGACGCATCTTCGTCAGAGCACCAACTCTCATGGCATCCACGCTTTTCTTGCGTAAGCATACTGTAAGGCCAATTAGTACCCTGGTCCTGTACCGCCCCGTCTTGATTGGTGGTAAGAATGGATGCAGATGGACGGAGCAAGAACGACAACGCAGAAGACAATACGCAGCGACATCCAGCTATAAAAATCCTATCAACCACCCAAGAAAGAGGAGGATCCCATGTTCGTCTCACGTTTCTTCAACCTTCGCAGTCTGGCTCTGTTGGTCCTTGGCCTGATCCTGGCGGGCAGCGCCTACGCCTTCGCTGCCGCCAATGTGGTGCCCGAGAGCGGCGCCGGCGACGGGAACAACACCATCAGCGGTTACACCGTCAGCGCGGTCAGCTACACGCTGAACTCCACCAACCCGGCCAACCTCGACAGCGTCGCCTTCGATATCGTGGCCACGGCCGGCGCCTCGGCGCCCACCACCGTCAAGGCGCAGCTCGTTAGCGGCGGCTCCTGGTTCTCCTGCACGCAGGGCAGCGGCAATCGCTGGTCGTGCAGCGTCACCGGCGTGACGGCCCTGGCCGCCGACAACCTGCGGGTGGTGGCGGCTCAGTAGCACTCGACTGTACCGGACTTGACGCAAGAGGAGCGCGGGGACTTCGCAGGAACCGCGCTCTTCTCGCGTGAACGCCGCAGCACCATGAGTGAATCATGCGAACTCGTGCATCCTGGCTGACCTGGTTTTCCGCGCCGGTCGCGCTCGGTCTGGCGATCGTGCTCTGGATCCTCTTTGCCCCGATCCAGGCCGGCGGCCGGAGTGCGTATGTGATCGTGCGTGGAAACAGCATGGAGCCGGGGTTCCACCGCGGCGATCTCGTCGTGCTGCGGCGGGCGACCGAATACCAGGTCGGCGACATCGCCACCTATCAGCATCCCCAGATCGGACCCGTGATCCACCGAATCATTGGCCGCGAGGGGGATGCTTTCGTATTCAAGGGCGACAACAACGCCTGGCTGGATGCGTATCGGCCCACACAGGCCGAGCTGATCGGCAGGTTTTGGCTCTATCTGCCATCCGCGGGTAAAATAGTCGAGCGGTTGCGCACGCCGTGGGCCTTCGCGTTTCTCGTCGTCGCCATTGCACTGGGCGGTGGACTCAGCGTCACCTCGACGACGAGCCGCCGGTCGCGACGCCGGCGCAGCCAGCCAGCGCGGAAGGAGAACAGCACGCTCTTGGGCTCGCTCCACACCAGCCGGGCGGATCTCTACTTCGTCGTGGCGCTACTGATCTTGGGTTCGGCTCTGCTGGCAATGCTCGCCTACAGCCAGCCGCTGACCCGCGCGGTTACCGAAGACCTGGCTTTTCAGCACACGGGCGTCTTCGAGTACACGGCCGCAGCGCCGCCTGGCGTGTACGATGGCGACGCGGCCCGCACTGGCCAGCCGATCTACCGCCGCTTGATCAACCGGGTTGACGTACGCTTCACTTATCGGCTCGCCACAGGCCACCGGACCGACGTACAGACGATGTGCGGGCTGGCGGCCGAGTTGAGCAACGGCAGCGGCTGGCGCTCAACGCTCGAGCTGCAGCCGGCGACGGCAGGGCAGGGTCCTGTCTGCGCGACGGCCGGCGTGCTCGACCTAAGGCGCATCGAGACACTCCTGTCGGGACTGGAACAGCAGACGGGCGTGGTTTCGCCGCAGTATACGCTGGCCCTGGCGCCCACCGTCACCGTGAAGGGCGCTCTCGCCGGCCAGGAGATCGGCGAGCAATTCAGCCCGCGGCTGACCTTCCGCCTGGACCCGCTGCAGCTTCAACTGGCGACCGACCGCAATGCTGGCGCGGGCGATCCGCTGGCTCCCGTGCAGAGCGGGGCGCTGAAGCGTACCCGCCAGCAACCGAATACCCTCTCCTTCTTCGGGCTCAGGCTGGATGTGGCGACGGTCAGGCAGATCGCCGTGGTGGGTCTAGCGGCGTCACTGGCCAGCGTGGTTGGATTGGTCAGCCTGGCGTGGTTGCATCGAACGCAGGACAGCGAGGCGGCGCGCATCCGCCGGAAGTACGGGTCGCTGCTGGTAGTCGTGCACGCCGGCAGCCTGGCGACAGATGGTCGCATCGTGGAGGTGCTGACGATTGACGACCTGGCGAAGGTGGCTGAGCGCAACGGTTCCATGATCCTCCACGAAGAGCGTGGCGCGGTGCACTGCTACTGCGTCCAGGATGGCGCGGTGATCTACCGGTATCAGTTCGGTCGGCCGACTCTGAAAGACCAGCCGCAGGAGCAGGCGCAGCCATGATCGCCCGCGTTGTGGTCCGGCTGATCGTGTGGGGATTGCTGACTGCGACTGTGGCCAGCACGATGCTGGCGCTGGCCGCGGCGAATTCAGTGCCGCAGACCGGCCTGGATGAATTCAACCAGACGATCACGGTCAACCATCTGAAGCCGCCGGAGTGCGCGGCGCTTAACCTGGATACGATCATTGACTTCGAGCGCGGCCAGCAAAAGGGCAGCGGCAAGCGGGCCCTGGTGTTGGGCGGGCCGAACAACAACAGCATCAACGCTGCGAGTGACAGCGACTGCGTCCTGGGTGGGGGCGGCGACGATACTCTGGTGGGTGGGAAGGGGACTGATATCTTGATCGGCGGCCCCGGCAATGACCATTTGGATGGCGGACAGGGCGCGGACGTGTGCTACGGCGGGCCGGGCGCCGACACCTTCATCAGGTGCGAGACGATCATAGACCCGTAGGGCGATCCCTTGCGGTCGCCCAGGACAGTTGTTCATGCCGCGGCCGGCGCCAAACCCGCAAGATGCCATCTTGCGCCACACCGCTGCTCGCGCCGGTTCCGTGAACCGGCGGCGGGTCACAGGCCCGCCCAGAGCAAGGAAGATTCGTTTCTTTCCAATTCGTTCCGTATTTTCGGGACAGCGATCGGTCATGGCGGGATCTCACATTACACGCAAACCCCGGCTGTGGGCAGGCATCGGGCTGGCCGCGATCATCCTCGTCGCCGGGCTGACCTGGGCCCTGTGGCCGCGGCTTGGGTCTCCCGGCGAGAGCCTGCTGTCGCCGGCCCTGGCAACGACAGTTGTTCCCGTTGCGCCAGTCGCCGCGGCTACGTCGGACCAGCCGCCGATGCCGCTTCCGCCAGCCCGACCATCGCCAACCCCGACCGCGCTCCCCGCCTCCCCTACCCTTTCAGGGGTAGGTTTTTTGCA
>VGOD01000103.1 GCA_016876015.1 Chloroflexota bacterium | reverse complement strand
TGCTCCTCCCACCATTGCCGTCTCCAACACCTAATCATCGTCAGGATTGCGACAGAGGCGCACCATGCCCGCAATTGGGACCAATCGGGCCACTGCGGCCACGCTGCGCACGTAGGCTTCGGCATCATCCGCCGTAGTCTGACGCACCTTCATGATCCGAGGTCGGCGCAGCACTTCCAACAACTCTTCCAGCAGCGGCAAAGAGGTGACTACTGCAAAACGACCGGCTCTCCCAGCTTCGATCAAGCGCGCCGGGAAACCCTGCGGCGTCAGAAACGCCGACACCCAAACATTGGTGTCAACGACTGCGGCGATGACCACGGCGTTCCTGGCGCAGTTCAGCTCTAGCAGCCGTGATCTCGGCTTCGATCTCGCTCGATGTATAGCTGCTGGGACGGCTGTGAACCTCTGCCAGGAGCTCAGACAGTTTAGTCCAATTGGCGCGCCGGCGAGCTTCCTCGGCAGACTCGATCTCGCGCAGTCGCCGATACTCTTCGAAGGAGATCAGCACTGCCAATGGCTGACCTTGCTGCTCCAAGATGAGCGGTCGTTGCAAATCGGCCACGGCGCTGCCATAAGCTGCGTTTGCTTCTGCGATTCGGTTCTCAGTGGTCATCTCACGGAGCTTCCTGGGCATCCCCGTCTTTCTACCCCACCGCGTGCCGTGTATCCACAATCAGGTTAACTTTTCGTCGGATCGCCGCCCAATCATAGCTCGAATGATCCGTCACCACCACTGCGCAATCGGCTGCGGCGAGCGCGGCATCCAGGTCTGGCTCGCCCTCCATCTCGAAGCCATTGTGCTGGATGCACGACACATAGGGGTCGTGATAGCGCACATCCGCGCCTTTGTGCCGCAGCAGCTCGATGATGTCTAGTGCGGGCGACTCGCGCACGTCGTCTATGTCCTTCTTGTACGCCACGCCCAACACCAGCACCCGGCTCCCCTTCACCGGCTTGCCCGCGTCGTTCAGCGCAGCAGCCACTTTCTCCACCCACCAGCGCGGCATGTCGCTATTGATCTCGCCGGCCAGTTGGATGAAGCGCGCGTTGTAGTTGAGGGTCTTGAGCTTCCAGGAAAGATAGTGCGGGTCGAGCGGGATACAATGTCCTCCCACGCCCGGCCCTGGCGTGAACTTCATGAAGCCGTAGGGCTTGGTTGCGGCCGCCTCTATCACTTCCCATACGTCAATGCCCAGCTTTTCGCACATGATTGCCGTCTCGTTGACCAGCGCGATGTTCACCGCCCGGAAGGTGTTCTCCAGCAGCTTGGTCATCTCCGCGGCCTGTGTCGAAGAAACCGGTACAATTCGTTCGATGATCTCTCCGTAAAGCGCCGTCGCCACTTCCAGACAGGCCGGCGTCACCCCACCCACCACTTTTGGCGTGTTCTCCACCACCCATCGCTGGTTGCCCGGATCAATACGCTCGGGTGAAAAGGCCAGGAAGAAATCCTGACCCGGTGACAGGGTAACAAGGTGATCAGGTGAGGCTTTTATTCTCCGGTCCGTTTCCTTGTTTCCCGGTCTCCTCGGCTTGGTCAACATCGGCAGCAGCAACTCTTCGGTCGTGCCCGGATAGGTTGTGGACTCTAGCGCCACCAACATGCCGGGATGAACGTGTTTCGCTACCGACTCGCCCGCCGCAATCACATAGCGCACGTCGGGATCGCGCGTCTTGTTCAGCGGCGTGGGCACGCAGATGATCGCAACGTCGCACTGCGCCAGGATGCTGTAATCGGCCACGGCAATGAGCCGACCGACGATCGGCGACCGCTGATCGCTGGCTGCTGATCGCTGACCGCTGATCGCTGCCAACCTGGCCGAGGGGACATCCTGCACATACGACTCACCGCGGTTCAATGCGTCTACTTTGCGGGCGTCTACGTCAATGCCGACGACCGGGAAGCCTTTTTCGGCGAACGCGACCGCCAGGGGGAGGCCCACGTAGCCCAGGCCGATGACGGCCACGACGGCGCGATGATCGCGAATCCTGGCGAGAAGCTGGTCTTTCGTGCGCAATTCCGTATCCATCTGGTTTATCCTGCTGTCATCACCACTCGAAGCTCTGCACCACGATCACGCCCTTCGCCTCTGCTTCTCGCAAGAAGGCCGGCCGCGCGAAGTGCGTTACCAACAGTGGAAGGATCGTCTCATCCGGGTGCGCCTGTTGCACGGCCGCCACCTTGCGGGCCAGGGTCTCCAGCACCGATTCTGCGGCGCGGCCGGCGGCGCGACGCTCGTCCAGTCGCAGCTTGGTCTCGCCGACGATCAGCACTTGCTGGCCGTTCCGCCTGGCGCGGCCGAGGAAGTTGACCTCCTCCCCACCCACTTCAGTCCGCACCAGACGTTCGGTCAACGCCAGGCCGTAGCGCCCCTGCAGAAACGCCGGCAGCGCGCGATAGGCCTCGTTTTCTAACGCATAGCTCATGCTGCGCGACAGTCCGCCCACCTCGGAGCGCGTTTCCTGCAGGCCGACCGCCAGCGTGCGCACTGCTTCTTCGGTGCGCTGCTGCGCCTGCGTCAATTCCCGCTGCGCCTGCGCCAGCTCCTCCATGCGAAGTTCGGTGCGCTGCTCCGCCTGCGCCAGCTCCTCGACGCGGAGTTCGGTGCGCTGCTGCGCCTGCGCCAGCTCCTCGAGGCGGAGTTCGGTGCGCTGCTGCGCCTGCGCCAGCTCCTCGACGCGGAGTTCGGTGCGCTGCTGCGCCTGCGTGAGTTCCCGCTGCGCCTGCGCCAGTTCGCGGACGATGCCCTTGAGCTCGCTGAAATCGCTGGTCTTGACGAGCTGGTTGTAGGCATCCGTGATCACCGTCGCCAGGACATTCGCCTGCCGGCGCTCGAAAACGGTCTCCAATTGGCGAGTCATGTCAGCAACGCCCACCATCACGTCCTCCTCTCGGTCATCACCTGGCGCACCGCCGCGCAGACCTGCTCCAACTGCGCCTCTGTGACCGCCAGGCCAGAGGGCAGGTAGAGTCCCTGCCGGCCGATCCGTTCGGCCACTGGGTAGCATTCGCTCTGGAAGAGGCCGCGCGCCAGAAAGACCGGCTGCTCGTGCATGCCCAGGAAGAAGGGCCGCGTTTCGACCCCCAGGCCGCGCAAGCGGCGGCCAAACTCAGTGGCATCCATGCCCGCGCTTTCATCCAGCACCAGGCCATACATCCAGTAGACCTGCCTGGCCCATGACTCCTCGACGGGGAGCTGGAGCCCCGGCAGGCCGGCTAGCCGTTCGGTGTACGCCTGGCCCAACCAGCGTTTCCGAGCGACGATCTGATCCATGCGCTCGATCTGCGCCACGCCGAGCGCAGCCTGGAGGTTGGTCAGGCGATAGTTGTAGCCCAGCTCGGTGTGATAGAAGCGGCGTTCCGGCCGGAAACAGAGGTTGCGCAGACCGCGTGCTCTTTCCGCGTAGCGGTCATCGTCGGCCAACACCATGCCGCCTTCGCCGGTGGTGATGAGCTTGTTGGCATAGAAGCTGAAGGTGCTGAGCCGGCCCAGCCCGCCGCAGCGCCGCCAGGCCGCGTGCGGCCCGTGACGCCCCGCCAGGTATTCCGCGCCGTGCGCCTCGGCCGCGTCCTCGATGATCGCCAGGCCATGCCGCTCGGCCAGGGCGAGCAGCGGGTCCATGTCCACCGGATGACCGTAGATGTGGACGGGCATGATGGCGCGCGTGCGCGGGGTAATCCTCTCCGCGGCCTGGGTCACATCCATGCACCAGGTGCGCGGGTCGCAATCCACCAGCACCGGCCTGGCGCCCGTCTCCACGATCGCCAGGGCGCACGAGATGATCGTGAAGGTCGGCAAGATCACCTCGTCGCCCGGCTGCAGATCGAGGCAGCGGACCGCGACTTGCAGGGCTGTGGTGCCGTTGCTGACCGCGACGCCGTGCTTCATCCCGCAGTAGTCGGCCCAGCGGCGCTCGAACTCCTCGATGAAACGCCCGGCTGAGGAGATCCAGCCCGTGCGCACGCATTCCGTCACATACTCCAGCTCGCGCGCGGCCAACAACGGCTCATTGACCGGAATCATGCTTCACCTGTCGGTAGACGAGCAAACGGCAATCGCAAATCGCCAATCCGAAATCCTCAAAACCGTTCCTTCTCGTCCAGCCCGGTGTAGGGCCCTTGTTTGACTTCGAGGAAGATGGTGTCCTCTAGCATGCGGAAGCCGTGACCGCCGCCGACCATCAGCATGACGTCGCCGACGTGCAGCTCGCGGGTGGCGACCAGTTCGTGGTGGTCATTGTACACATCAATCAGACAACGGCCCTTGCGCAGCACCAACACCTCGGAGGTGCCGGTCAGCCGGCGTTCGATCGGCCGGTGAACGTGCCGGCCGATCTCAGCATCCTTCGGATAGACGATGAAGCCCACCTGTTGCTTGAACTCGGGCGGCGTCAAGAAGGTGGTCTTGGCGGGCAGAAGGTCGGCCCGGATGATGTAGCACAGTGGCTGCTCGTTCCAGCAGATGCGTTCGATGGCTTCCACAGTTCAGCTTTCTACGTCCTCGCTGTGCATGATCTGAATGAAGCGCAGTCGGCCCTTGACGACGACAAGACGCACCTCGCCGAACTGCCCCACCTTGTCCAGGGCGCGGTCAATGCGCGCGACCTGCTGGGGATTCAGAAAGGTCAGGCTGTCGTTGGGAACGGATTCCTGGCGGGCCGATTTCGGCACGAGATCGTTCACAGTATGGGCCTTGTGATAGGGTCAGGTTCAGAGCAATGAAAAACGACCCTCGGGTTTTGCACCTCTGACAGGGTCGGCGTGTGCGGACGTTGCACGATGTCGGCGGGAGTAGCCTGCATGCGGCCGGCCCTGGTCAGGCGCGGTCTCGCTCTTGCAGAAAGGCCTATTCGGTTGTTTGTTGTGGGGTTGGATGAAGGGAAGGCATCGTCTGCATGTGGAATGGCACAGACAATGCTCCGCCGCGCCGCCGGCTGGCATGCTCGACAGCTAGTTGGAGAGAGCAAAATGAGACACGCTGGAGCTGACGCTACGACAAACGAGTCTTTTTCGTCATGCATCCTGCTGAGGCGTCCAGCCGGCGGCCGCCTGTGGGATGTCTTGTCATCGTGGAAGACGCCGCCTGTGACGCCTGTTACGCAAAACTTGGTAAGCCTGTCACGACCTACAAATTGCCTATATACTACCGTAGACCGGATGCTTTGTCAAATCGGGAAAAGGAGCGACGGGAATCCCGACCTGCGGCGCTTGCCTTGCCGCGAACTCCTATCTGTGGCATAATCGGCCGCATGGATTCCTATCACTGCTGGCGCCTATCGGAGGAATGATGATGTCGGACCGGATGAACCCTCAACCGTTCGAGACCCTGCTGCGCTGGATTCTGCGTGAATACGAACATGCACAGTCTATCTTCGGCATCCATCGCTCGTTTTTCTACACCCCGCGTGCTGATGCGCCCTACGCTCTCGCCGATTTCTACGGTTCCTACATGGCGACCCCGATCGGGCCAGCCGCCGGACCTCACACGCAACTGGCCCAAAACATCGTTTCGGCCTGGCTCTGCGGCGGGCGCTTCATCGAGCTCAAGACGGTCCAGATCATGGACGAGCTGGAGATCCCGCGGCCGTGCATTGATCTGGCTGACGAGGGCTACAACGTCGAATGGTCGCAGGAGTTCAAGCTGGAGCAGTCGGCCCAGGAGTACATCAACGCCTGGGCGCTGATTCATCTCCTGCCGCGTGTGCTCGGCTGGGAGGGCAAAGCGCCGCTGGGCACTGTTTTCAACATGAGCGTCGGCTATAACCTGGACGGCATCCGCAGTTCTCGCATGACGCGCTTCATGGATCGGATGGCAGACGCGTCGGCCGAGATCGCTGAGATCAAGGGCGTGCTGCGCCGGCGTTTCCCGCAGTTCAGCGACATCGCGATCCCGCCGCGCCTGACGAACAGCGTCGCGCTCTCCACCATGCACGGCTGCCCGCCGGATGAAATCGAGCGGATTGGCCGTTATCTCCTGGAGGAACGGCGGCTGCACACCGCAGTGAAGCTCAATCCCACCCTGCTGGGCCGCGATGAGGTGTTGCGCATCCTGCACCGCGAGCTCGGCTTCACCGAAATCCAGATTCCCGAAGCTGTCTTCGAGCACGATCTGGAGTACAGCAAAGCCGTGGCGCTGATCAGGACGTTGGGAGATGCAGCGACCAGACAAGGGCTGACCTTCGGCGTCAAGCTGAGCAATACGCTGGCGATGCGCAACCACCGCGGGGTTCTGCCCGGCGACGAGGTGTACATGTCGGGCCGCGCGCTCTATCCGATCACGATCAATTTATTCCACAGGCTGGCGCGGGACTTCGATGGTGGCTCAGGGCATGATCTGAAGGTCTCCTTCTCGGCCGGCGCGGATGCGCTCAACGTCGCCGACATCCTGGCGGCCGGCGCCTGCCCGGTGACGGCCGTCTCGGACCTGTTGAAGCCGGGCGGCTATGCGCGTTTTGGGCAGTGGCTGGCGAACATCGAGGCCGCCATGACCGCGGCCCGCGCGGACAGCCTGGCGACGCTGGCAGCCGACCCGCTGGCGAACCTGGCGCGGGCCGCGGCCGAGGCGCTGACCGAACCGCGCTACAAGAAACACTATGTGCGCTATGGTCTTCCGAAAACCGCCAGGCGCCTGGAGCTCTTCGACTGCGTCGCGGCGCCATGCGTCGAGCAGTGCGCGGTGCGCCAGGATGTGCCCGACTACGCCTGGTGGATCGCGCAGGGCGACTGCGATACCGCGTTAGAGGTGATCCTGGCCCGCAACCCTCTGCCCGCGATCACTGGCTACGTCTGCAACGCCCTGTGCCAGACCCGCTGCACGCGCAACGACTACGAGGGGCCAGTCGCCATCCGCGCCCTCAAACGCTTCGCCGAGGAGCACGGCCGCATCGCCCGGCCGCACGCCGCCATCTCCGCCTCCGCGTCGAATGACACATCTGCCATCCACCCGCAACCCCCAACTTCCACCCTCCAGTCTCCAGTCTCCAGTCTCCAGTCTCCAACCTCCAACCTCCACCCCCTCGCGTCTCCGTCTCTCGTCTCTATCTCTCGTCTCTATCCCTCATCCTCCCCTCGCGTCGCCATCATCGGCGCCGGGCCGTCGGGGCTGGCCGCGGCCTACTATCTGGCGCTCAACCGCGTGCGGCCGACGATTTACGAGGCGAAGGATGTCGCCGGCGGCATGTTGCGGCTGATTCCCACCTTCCGCCTGCCCTGCGAGATCATCCAGCAGGATGTGGATCGCATCGTGGACCTGGGCGCGGAGATCGTGCTCTCGCACCCCGTCGCCGTCCCGCCAGAGGCGCTGCTGCAAGAGGGCTTCGCGGCGGTCTACATCGCCAGCGGCTTTCAGAGAGATGCCCGGTTGCAGATCCCCGGCATCGGAGGCCCGGCCGTCTTCTCCGCGCTCGATCTGCTCGCAGCCGTCCATCGCGGCGAACGGCCCAACCTCGGCCGCCGCGCGCTGGTGATCGGCGGCGGCGACACAGCCATGGACGCGGCGCGGGTGGCGCAGCGGCTGACGGGCCGTCCCGCTACCGTGGTCTATCGGCGCACGCGCCAGGAGATGCCGGCCCAGGCAGAGGAGCTGGAGGCGGCCCTGGAGGAGGGGATGCTGTTGGAGGAACTGGCGACGCCTCTCGAGGTGCTGCGGCAAGATGGACAGGTGGTCGGGCTGCGGTGTCTGCGCAACCATCTGGGCGAAGCCGGTCCCGACGGCCGGCGGCAGCCGGTTCCGATCGCCGGGAGCGAGTTCAAGGTCGCGGCCGATGCGATCATCGTGGCGGTCGGCCAGCTCCCCGATCTGACCTTTCTGGATGGCAGCCAGGTTACATTACATAAGAATGGCTCCATCCGGGCGGATGCCGAGACCGGGCTGGCCGGGGCGGCGCGCATCTATGCGGGCGGCGATGTGGTCGTCGGGCCAGACAGCATCATCGCCGCGTGCGCGGACGGTCGCCGCGCGGCCGAGGCGATCTGTCGGGAGTTGGGGATCGCGTTCAGCCAGCCGCCAGCGCAGTTCGCCCGGCTCTCGGAGGAGGAGGTCATCTGCGTGAAGCACGTGCGCGCTCGCAAGGAGACTGAGCGCAAACCCGAGATGCTGCCGATCGGCCAGCGCCGCGGCTTCGAGCTGATCGAGCAACCGCTGACCGAGGAGCAGGCCCGGGCCGAGGCGTGGCGCTGCGTGCAGTGTACGACCTTCTGCGACAAGTGCGTCGAGGTGTGCCCCAACCGATCCAATCTCACCTTCTTCATCTCAGCCGTGCGCTGGACCGTGCCGGTGTTGGTCTGTGTGGATGGCCAGTTGACTGTGGGCCGCGCCGAGCCGTTCGCCGTCGAGCAGACTCGCCAGATCCTCCACGTGGATGACTTCTGCAACGAGTGCGGCAACTGCGATACGTTCTGCGTCCACCAGGGCCGGCCCTGGTGGGACAAGCCGCGGCTCTTCCTGAGCGAGCGCGATTTTCTGCGGGAGACGAGTAATGCACTGCACATCGCGGGCGACACGATCCGGCGGCGGGAGAACGGCCAGGAGTTGCGCCTGACGGCCGTGGATGATCGTCTGGTCTACGAGAGCGCCAGGGTGCGCGTGGTTCTATCGCCCGCTTTCGAGGTGCGCGAGATGGAGCTGAAAGCGCCGTTCACGGGCGAGCTTGCGCTCCGGCCGGCGGCCGAGATGGCGGTGGTGCTGGAGGGTGTGAAGGAGTCGCTGCCGTTCGTGTTGGGCCGGTGACCGTGACGGCGGCTCACGGCCGCCACAGCGTCGCCGCGATATACGCCTCGCCAGCCAACCGGTCGTTGAAGTAGTAGACGGTGACGAGTTCGCCATCGGGTCGCTGGACTGTGCGCGGGTAGCCGAGGTCGTGGCTGCCGCCGTCGTCGCGCAGGATGATCTCGTCGCGCCAGGTCAGCCCCTCGTCCGCGCTCAGCCTGGCGCGGATGCCGAAAGGCTGGCCGCGAAAGCCGTAGGTCATGCACAGGCGGCCGTCGTGCAGTCTGGTCAGGGTCGGCGGATTGCCGCCGGAACCGGTGTCGGCCACGGGCCGGGTCACATAGCCCCAGGTCCGGCCGTCGTCATCGGACGCGTAGAGGTCAATCCAGTGGCGGGCCGCGGTGAACTCGCTGGGCCGCTGGCAGCAGCGCATCGCGCACAGGATGCGCGAACGGCTCAGCCGCAGGCTGGCGGGCATGATGGCGTAGCCGGCCGGCTCCGGCCCGATCTCCGCCAGGCGCGCAAAGGTCTGGCCGCCATCGGTCGTGCGTGCGCAGAAGACGCGGCCCTCGTCGCCGTTCGCCTTGGCGGCGGTCAGGAAGAGGGTGCACGCGCCTGGCCCCGAAACCAGGTAGTCTGTGCGCGCCGCGATCCCGGTGTAGCCGAACATCGGCAGGCGGTAGGGGCCTTCCCAGGCGCGGCAGCGGTCGAAGGAGATGTAGAACCAGGAGCGGGCGCCTGCCTTGAGTCCCGTGCGGCCGCACATCAGGGCGAAGTCGGGCTGGGTGAAGTCCACGTCGCCGGGGCAGGGCGTGGGCGTGTGTTCCAGCCCTTGCTCGATGGCGTTCAGCGTCCACAGCGCGGGCTGCACATGCTCATCGGCCGAGAGGCCGCGGCCGCCAGGGGTGCGGCAGGGCGTGGGCCCTACGACCCAGCTCCGGCCGCCGTCCAGGCTGCGCGCCTGCATGGCGACGAAGGGCCGGCTGCGGTCGCGCGCATGAAAGCCGCCGGCCGGATCGTGGTAGCCGACGGTGAAACCCACAACGATCTCATCGCCCCACGCCCAGACGCCGTAGTTGGCCGGCCAGCCCGCGTAGCGGCCGGGCTCACGGTAGACGGTGATGTGTTCCATATGTGACGGCCTGCCAGGTTTCAGAAGCGTGACCGGTCTGCACTACCCTCAATTCCACACCTCATCCACCATCGCCAGGTAGTTTTCCACCGGGACGTAATTCGGGATCGAGTTGCCGGAGCCGAAGGCATAGCGGCCCCGGCCGCCGCAGATCTCAATGATCTGCCGCGCGCGCATACGGACCTGTGCGGGCGAGCGAGCGGCCAGGCGATCCACGTCCACCCCGCCGATGACGCCGATGCGATCTCCATAGCGCGCCTGGAAATCCTCGACCGGCATGATCGCGTCTTCGTAGGAGTGCTTAGCGTCAATCCTCACGTCGTTGATCAGGTCTTCCATGATCGTCGCCAGATTGCCGCAGGAGTGAAGACAGTAGATCAAGCCCCGGCCGTGCGCCATCGCGGCGAAGCGTCGGTGCCACGGCAGCGTGTAGGCGCGCAGCGCCTTCGGCGAGACCAGGGTGGCGGTGCGGAAGCCCATGTCATCGCCGGGGAAGAGGCCGAGCACGTTGGGCAATTGGAGCAGGTGGACATACATCTGCTCCATCAGCCCGCCCACGCGCTCGGCCACGGCCTTGATGAGCGCCGGATCGTCGTGCAGCGCCAGCGCCAGCCCCTCATACGACATCAGCCGGCTCAGCACCTCGTAGGGGCCGCCCGAATGCGAAAGGAACAGCCCCATCCCCGCGGGGAGGTGTTGGCTGATGTACTCGAACGGGAAGAAATCCAACTGCTCGATGGTAGGCCAGGCATACTGCTCGAAGTCGGCCCACGAGCGGATCACGCCGCTGTGCTCGTCGGCCCAGCCACGTTCGGTCGCGCCGCCGGTCGCAGTGTCGGGCGCGATCACGCTGGGCAGATGCCACGGGAAGCCGCGCTCGAACTTGATCACATCATAGCCGAGGTGATACCAGAACGCCATGAAATTGTCCAGGTACGCGGCCTGCGACGCGCGGTCGTCGCCGGGGACGACCCACCGGTGGCCCAGCATCGCGGAGACGACCGGTCGGATGATCCGCTCGCTATCGGCGAGGTATTCGAAGAGCGGAGGCCGGGCGGGATGCTCCTGGCCCAGAATCGTGCGGACGAAGCGGCCGCCGTCGGGTTGTGGGTTACGGATGGGGAGGTTGTTGAACATATCGGCCTTCTTTGGAGTTATTCGCGCGCAGCTTCGGCCATCGCGACGACATTTTGGGGAGGAATGTTCGGCAACAACGCCTCGTGGCTGGGGCTGACGATTAGCAACGGTCCCAACAGATCGCGCACGCGGCGCACCTCGTCTTTGATCTGCTGCGGTGTGGCGTGTATCAACAGGTCTTGCGTATCAATACCGCCCAGAAAGGCGATTCGACCTTTGTAATGCCGCGCCAGATAGTCGGCGTTCATGTTACGCGCCAGCGCCTGCAGCGGGTGCAGGCAGTCCACGCGGGCCTCGATCAGCCGGTCAATGACTCGATAAATCGAGCCACAGGAGTGCAGGATCACCTGGTAGCCGTGGCGGTGGCCCTGATCGGTAAAGCGGCGGAACCAGGGAAGGATGAATTTGTCGAACAGCTTCGGCCCGACGATCAGATCGAGCTGGGTGCCGAAGTCGTTGCCGAAGAAGTAGCCGTCAATCAGGTCGCCGGCCGCCGCGTAGAGGCGTTCGTTCGCCGCGTAGTAGAATTCGCAGACCTTGTCCGTCACCGCCAGGACGACTTCGGGATGGGTGTACATCTTGGTGAGGTAGTTCTCCATCCCGAACAGATCCATGACATTATGATAGAAAGGCGTCCACATGCCGCTGGCGCGATAGAGGTCGCCGGCGTTGTGCAGCGCGTCGAGACAGGCCGTGAAATCCACATACTCGGCCCGCGGCCATTCGTAGTCGTCCACGGCGCGCGGGTCTTCGCAATCGGCGAAGGGGCCCGGCGCGCCGTGACGCGTCTTCTTGACGCCGGCGCCGAACATCGGCTTACCTTTGGGGGGGCAATAGGAGCCAGGGATAAGCTCGGGGCAGACCCACAGATAATCGTCGCCCAACCGACGCCGGATGGCCGTCCGGTCGGTCGTGCCGAAGTAGTCGTAATAGATCGGCCAGGTGTCGCCGTGCGGATTGCCCAACCAGAAGCCGACGCGATCCGCGGGTTCGTGCCGGATGATGGCGCGAACCCGCTCTCTGCTGGTCATCTCACTCATCGCGACGCCTGTGGATCGTACAGGAAGCAAGCCGCTTCGTGATCGGTCGTGTCAATCTTGTAGAGCGGTGGCTGCGCGTTGAGACAGTGCTCCATCCGGTGTGGGCAGCGCGGATAGAAGCGGCAGCTATTTGGATTTCCGAAACGCATGACATCTTCCGGTGGCAGTTTGATCTCGGTGGCCCATTTGCGCCGCGGGTTGGGCGCAGGGATCGAGGCGATCAGCTCTTGCACGTAGGGATGCTTGGGGTTTTCCACGATCTGGGTCGTCTGCCCCATCTCTGCGGTGATGCCCTGAAAGAGGATCACCATCTCGTCGCCAATCTGATACGCGGTCGAGAGGTCGTGGGTGATATAAAGGAAGGAGATTCTGTGCTCGTCGCGCAGGCGGAGCATGATGTCGAGGATCATGGCGCGCAGCGACGCGTCCACCGCCGAGACCGGTTCGTCGGCCACGATCAGCCGCGGCCGCAGCATGTAGGCGCGCGCCACCATGACGCGCTGCCGCTGCCCGCCGCTGAGTTGATGCGGATGCTTCTCCAGGATTTCATCGCCGCGCAGTCCGACCAGGTTGAGTGCATCCTCGACGGCATCGCGTGCCTCCTGTTTGGTCTGGGCCAGCCCGAAGCGCCGCACGACCAGGTCGAAGATGTGCTGGACGCGCCAGAAGGGGTTGTAAACCTCGTAGGGATCCTGGAAAATCGCCTGCACCTCCTTGCGATAGGCGAGGCGCTGCTGGCGGTTCATGCTGTAGATGTCAATGCCCTTGTAGAGGATCTGCCCCGATGTGAGCGGAAGGAAACCGAGGATCGCGTTGGCGAGGGTGGTCTTGCCGCTGCCGCTTTCGCCGGCGATCGTCGTGATACGCGCTGGCTCCTCGTAGATGTCCAGGTTGAAGTCTTTCAGCGCGACCAATGGCGGGTTGGGGTCCAGGAACCCGCCGCCGAAAGTCTTCGTCGCGCTCTTGATTTGCAGGATCGGCTCGGCCATGGCTACGCAGGTCTCCTATAGCGATAGATCGGACAGGCGACGAAGTGATCCGCCGCTACCCGCTCCAGCGGCGGCCGGGCCTCCAGGCAAGCTTCGCGCACGAGGGGGCAGCGGAACTGGAAAATGCAGCCCGGCGGTGGGTTGCGTAGATCGTGCGTCAGGCCTTCTGTGACCTTCAGCGGCTTGCGCTCGTCAATTGAGGGGATGGCTTCGATGAGCAGTTGGGTGTACGGATGCTGAGGCGCCTCGAAGATCGCCTCGACCGGGCCGATCTCCACCAGGTTGCCGGCGTACATCACCGCCACCCGGTTCACCATCTGCGCCTGCAAACCCATATCGTGGCCGATCATCAGCATCGAGACGCCCAACCGCCGCTTCACATCGAGCAACGTTTGCGCCACGACCCGTTGCACGACCACGTCGAGCGCGCTGGTCGGCTCGTCGGCGATGATGATCGGCGGGTTGAGAGCGATTGCCATCGCGATGCAGACGCGTTGCTTCATGCCGCCGCTCAACTCGTGGGGATACAAGTTGTAGACGCGAGCCGGCAGGCCCACATCATCCAGCAGCTCCAGCACGCGCTCTTTCAAGGCCCGGCCGCGGATCGGTTCATGCGCGGCGATCGCATCACCCATCTGCTCTTTGATCTTGAGCACCGGGTTGAGCGAGTTCATCGCGCCTTGCGGCACCAGCGCCAACTCGCGCCAGCGCCGTCTGCGCAGCTCGGCCTCGCTCAGGTCGAGGAGGTTCTGCCCGTTGATCTTGATCTCACCGGCCATGATCTTGCCCGGCGACTGCACCATTTGCAGGATCGCCATAGCGACGGTCGTTTTGCCACAGCCGGATTCGCCCACCAGACCGACGATCTCGCCCTGGCGAATGTAGAAGTTCACGTTGTTGGCGGCGATGACGGCTCCGCGCGGGGTCAGATAGTGGACACTGAGATCGTTGACTTCCAGGACCTTTGGGATTTCCATGTGCACGTTGGTCATGCCTTCACCCCTCGCAGCCGCGGGTTGGCGATCTCATCCAGCCCAATCGTGATCAGAAAGAAGCCGGTGAATATGATCATCAAGATCAGCATCGGCGGGAACCACCACCAGTACATGCCGCGCAACAGCGCCGAGGCGGTCGTGGCATAGTTGATGATCATGCCCAGCGAAGGCACGCGCGTGGGTCCGAGGCCCAGCACCTCCAGACCGGTCGCGCCCAGAATGGCGCCCGAGATGCCGCCGGTGAAGCTGGCCGCCAGCCAGGGGAGCATGTTCGGCAACATCTCCATGAACATAATCTCTGGCACGGACGCGGCCGAGAGCTGCGCCATTCGCACGTAGCCGCGCTCGCGCAGGCTGAGCACCTGGGCCCGGACCACGCGCGTCGGCCCAGGCCAGGCGAAGAGCGCCAGGATCAGCGCCATGACAGTGGTGTCGGTCATCTTGACGAAGGCTGCGATGACGACCAGCACCGCCAGCGATGGGATCGTGACCACCGAGTCGCTGATGGTGCGCACGACCGTATCTACCCGGCCGCCCAGGTAGCCCGCGCACGAGCCGAGGATCAGCCCGACCCCCAGGCCGATCGAGGCGGCGATGAAGCCGACCTTGAGCGACGAGGGCGTGCCGACGATGAGCTGCGCCAGCATGTCGCGGCCCATGCTTTCGCTGCCAAGAGGATGATCGGCGCGGCCTTTTTCCGCCCACATGGGGGGCAGGTTGCGCGGGGATGATCCCACATAGGCCAGCTCGGTGTCCCAAAAGAACGGCCCGATCAAGCCGAAGAGCAGGACCGCCAGGATCATGGTCGCGCCGATGGCCAGCTTGATGTTCACCCAGGATAGGTTCAGCCGCCGCGCACGCGCTGAGCGGAACGGTTGCGGGAGGGGCGCTGAGGTGGAAGAGGTCGTCATCCAGTTTTCTCCCTACAGCTTGTTTCTCTTGAAGGTGATGCGCGGATCAATCAGCGGGTAGAGGAGATCCAACAATAGCACGCTGGTGGCGGTGATGATGATCATCATGTTGCAAATGGTTTGCATCACCGCGTAGTCTTGTTGGATGATGGACTGGAATAGAGTGTAGCCGGTCCCGGGGTAGGCGAAAATGTATTCCACCAATGTCGAGCCGCTGATCAGGCCGGCCATGCCCAACGCCAACGAGGTAAGCGCAGGCAAGATGCTGTTGCGGATGCCGTAGCGGAAGAAGACGCGCGCCGGCGACAACCCCTTGGCTTGCGCCAGCAAGAAGTAGTCCTCATTGTTGACGCCGATCATCAAGCCGCGCATGCCCAACGCCCAATGGCCCATGGAAGTCAGAACGATAGAGATCAGCGGCAGGAGTCCGTGTTTGATCACGCTGACGATGAATGGCAGGTTCAGCCCAGGATCCACATCGCGAGAATAGCCGCCAGACACCGGCAACCAGTGCAACTGAAAGGCCACCAGATAGATCAGCAGGATCCCAAACATGAAGTAAGGGATTGAGGTGAAGGTCAGGCTAAGGGGAAGGATATTCTGGAGCCATTGGGGCGTCTTGCGCCAACCCATCAGCGCGCCGATGGTGATGCCGATGCTGAATGAAAAGGCCAATGCAGTCGAGAGCAGCCCCAACGACCAGGGCAATGCTCGACTGACCATCTCCCAAGCGGTGACGGGGAAGCGCGCGAGCGAATAGCCGAAGTCAAAACGTGCCAGGTTGCCCAGATAGCGGATATATTGGATGTAGAGGGGCTTGTCAAGGCCAAACCGCTCTTTCCAGGCCGCGATCAATTCCTGGGCGTTTTCCACGCGGCCCTCCCGCTCCGCAATGCGCATGACCATCCCGGTGACGGGGTCGCCGGGCGCAAGGCGTGGGATAATGAAGACTGCCGAGGAGCCGATCAAGATGGTCAGAAGCCACATGAAGAGCCGGGTCAACACGTACTGCCTGGTAAGTCCGCCCATAAGCCCTCTCTTGTCACCGAACAAAGTCATTGCGAGGCCCGTTGTCTGGCCCGCAGCAATCTCCTGCTTGACGGCGGGGATTGCTTCGGGCTACCAACCAGCCCTCGCAATGACACGAATGAATGACTACTTCGCTGGCTTGATCTCGGTGAGCACAGCCAGGAAGCTGCCGCACCAGGAGACCGGCCGCGTATAGTGGTTCTTGATGTCCGGCCAGTTGGTCCAGTAGGTGAAGTTGTTCGGGATCAACTTGCGGGACTGCGCGGTCGGGACAACCGGCAGGTCGTCGTAGAGGATTTCGATGGCCTGCTTGGCGAGCACGTCCAACTGTGGGTCATCAAGCGGCAAGAGAGCGATCTTGTCAACGATCTCGTTGTACTTGGGGTTGTTGTAGCGGAACGCGCTCTGGCGGCCCACCGGGCGCTCGCCGATCTTGGCCGTGCCATCGGTGCTGAGCAGCGTGCGCAGGGTGTTGTACGGCTCCATGATCGAGCCGCAGGTCTGCCAGCCGCTCATGGTCTCGAATTTGCCCAGGTTGTAGTTGTCGCCCCAGGTGCCGCCGGTCAGCTTCGCCTTCTTGGCGTCAATGCCGAACTTCTGCAATTGCTCGACATACACGTCAGCGATGCGCTCCAGCTCGGAGTACGCCTCATGGACCTGGATCTCCAGCGCCAGGGTCTTGCCGTCCTTCGCCCAGTACTTGCCGCTCTTGGCGTAGCCCTTGGCCTTCAGCGTCTTTTCGGCCTCGTCCAGGTGGGGCACCCGCATCCACGCTTCCTTGTCCTTGGGAACCATGTCGGTGTACTTCTGCATCGAGGGGTAGAGCGGCCAGAAGTAGGCGCCGGGGATCGTGCTGCCTTCGTAGGCTACGTCAACGATCTGTCGCCGATCCATCACGTTGCTCAACACCCACCGCATGTCCTTGTCATCCCAGGGCGGGACGGCGTTGTTGATCGAGAGGGTGCGGGCGCAGGGATCGGGCCAGACGTAGGGCAGGTTCTCCTGGAACGGTTTCCAGTTCTTGTTCTTGGCGATCAGCGCCTCGAAGGAGCTGAGGGTGATGTCTTCCATGATGTCGAACTTGTTGTCGGCCGCGGTGGCGACGCGCACTTCCTCGGCGCCCGCGAAGGTTTTGATGATCCGCTTGGGGGCCGGCAACTGCTTGAGGCCGATCTTGGCGGCCCACCAGTTGTCGTTGCGCACCCAGATCGCCTCGTTGGTGGTGATCTTGTAGAGCACATACGGCCCGGTGCTGAGCGGCCAGCCCTGCTTCAGGTCGAAGTTCTTGAAGGTCAACGGATCGCCCGCCTTCTCCCAGACGTGCTTGGCGACAAAGGTGTCATAGCCGCACAGCATGTCGGAGAAGCGCTCCAATGGGAAGCGCGGGTTGGGCTTGTTCAGCACGAACTCCATCGTGAAGTCATCAATCTTCTTGACCTCTTTGATCCACTCCTGGTAGGTGCCGTAGGCGCCGAGACCCTTGGTGGCCTTCTGGATCTCGACCGAGAAGATGATGTCATCCACGTTGAACGCGTCGCCGTCGCTCCAGGTGATGCCCTTGCGCAGCTTGAGCGTCCAGATCGTGGAATCCTTGTTGCCGGTGAACGACTCGGCCATGTACATCTCGACCTTGCCGGTGCCGTAGCTCAGCAGTTGCAGTGGCGTGCGGCCCCACTGTGCCAGGCCGAAGCCACCCATGTTGCCGGGCACATACGGGTTCCAGTTGTCGGAGCCCTCAAAGCGGTTCGGCACATCCACCATCAGCGTCTCTTCGCGCTTTGCGGTGGCATAGGCTTCCATGTTGGGGATGGAATAGCCGCCGGCTGCGGGCGCAGCCGCCGCGGGGGCTTTGGTGGGTTCAGCCGCCGGCGCCTTGGTCGGTTCGGGCGCTTTGGCGGGTTCAGGCGCCTTGGTCGCCGCGGGCGCAGCCGCTGGCGCCTTGGTCGGCGCGGGGGCCGGAGTCGGCGCAGGCTGGGCGCACGCGGTCAGGATCATCGCCAGGACCGCGACGATCGCGAGACAGCGGAACAGTGAGGGTTTCATGGCGTTTGCTCCTTTGGGTGTGAAGACAGAGAGATGACTGCCACATCCGATTCTGTACAGGGAACGCGTCGGTGTACTAGGCTGTGCCAGGTCCTCCTTCCGGGCATTGAGGCGGCCAGGTCGCCTGTCAAGAAGCTGCGGGTTGCTTTTCCATAGTTCGCGCTGGGCAGGGGAATCGAGACGGTAGGATAGCACAGCTAACAGGGGTTGTCAAACGCAGAATGTAAGAAACCAGCCAATCTCCTCAAGTCCTATGGTTGATTTTGCACAGGACTTGGGCTATAATGCACGGTGTAGGATGTAACCATCGGCGCTACGGGAGGCAGACATGAAAAGCGCGGAACGCCAGGAGCACATCGCAGCGCTGATCGAGGAGCGCGGATTTCTGTCCGTTGGTGAACTGGGTGAGTTGTGTCATGTCTCCGAAATGACGATCCGCCGCGATCTGGAAAGATTGAGCGCGCTCAAGCGCGTCCAGCGCACCCATGGCGGCGCGGTTGCGCTCCGGTCAGCCTCATCTGGCGACGGCAACGCCAGACAATCTGCTCGCGTCGCAGGTCTGCTTCACGAACGACTGGATGTCCTGATCACCACGACGCAAGACCCCCGGTACGATGTCCTGACGCCAGAGCTGGCCGGCAGGTCGGCGCCGCTGATCGCTGAATCGTTGCCGATCCAGGGCGCGGAAACGCTGGTGGCTGTGGACGACTATCAGGCCGGGCTGAGTCTGGGCGTCTCGGCCGGGCGCTACGTGCAGGACCATTTCGGCGGTCACGCATGTGTGCTCGACCTGACGTATCACCTATCCAATACGCAAGCGCGCAGCCGGGGCTTTCTCGATGGGGTGCGCCAGACCGTGTCGGAGCTCGATGATGTGCTGTCGCTGAATCCCCAGTCGCGCGGGGACATGGCCTATCAACTCACGCGCGACGCGCTCAGCGTGCACCCCGATACCAACGTGATCTTCGCCATCAACGACACGCAGGCCTGGGGCGCCATCCGCGCCTGCAAGGACCTGGGCCTCGCTCCCGAAGGAACCATCGTCTGCACCTTCGGGCTGGAAGGGGCTACGCTGCGGGATGAACTGATGGATGGCGAGTACTGCCGATTCGGGCTGGCCATGTTTCCCGAGATCATGGGCCAGACCCTCGTGGAAGCGGCCATTGCAGCGTACAACCATCGGCCGCTGCCGCTGCGGCTGTCCACGCCTTTCGCCGTTCTGACCAAGGAGACCTTGCCCCGGTTTTACGCGCGCACGGAGGACGGTTGGCAGTTGCG
>VGOD01000102.1 GCA_016876015.1 Chloroflexota bacterium | reverse complement strand
TGGCAACCCGCGCCGGCCCCAGCGCTGACCGCTGCGCCGGTTGCGCAAGCGGCCACCCAGGCGCCCGCGCCGACCCAACCGCCAGCCACGCAGGCGCCGCCGACTGCCGCGCCGCCCACCAATACCGCCATCCCGGCTACCGCTACGACCGCGCCGACCCTGACCGTTGCGCCGACCAAAACGGCCACTGCGGCCCCGGCTACGCCGACCCAGGCGCCGGTCGCGGCTGCGCCAGCCAACGCCGACAACTGCGTCAAATGCCATACGAGCCAGGAGACGCTGCAAAAGCTCGCCAAGGCCGAGGAGCCGGCCGAGAAACTCTCGGAAGGGGAGGGCTGAGGGGGTGAAGTGCCTCCGGTGGAGGCATGGCAGAAGGTCTTCGTGGATCCCGAGAAGTTCATCGCCAGTGACCCGCACGCCAAAGTCGCAAACTGCATCCAGTGTCATGGCGGCGTGGGCGGAACGCAAGACGCAGCCGCGGCGCACAAGGGGGTCGTAACCGATCCCACGGCTAAAGCGGAATCGGCAACCCGGCTCTGCGGCGCATGTCACGCCGACATCACCAAAGCTCAGGTGAAAAGCCTGCACTTCGACAATCACGGCTACGATACGATCATCGGCCAACGGCTGAACCCCACCATGCAGGCGGCGTGGGACAAGGCCAAGGCGAATCACTGCTCGTCGTGTCATACCACCTGCGGCCAGTGCCACGTCAGCCAGCCGACCAGCGTGGGCGGCGGCCTGATCAGCGGTCACCAATTCAAGAAGGTGCAGGCGTTCACCCGCACCTGCACGGGCTGTCATGGCTCGCGCGTCAACAACGAATACACCGGCCGCAACGAGGGCCTGCCGGCGGATGTGCACTGGACCAAAGCGGGTATGGCCTGCTTCAAGTGTCACACCGGCGCCCAACTGCACGGCATGACGGGTCAGCCGTCCATGCGCTACGACGGCAAGCCGGCGCCCGCCTGCACCGATTGCCATCCGAACGCGGTCGCAGGCAAAGGCCAGGTTCAGCAGCACAACCTCCACGGCGATAAGCTGGCCTGCCAGGTCTGCCACAGCGTCGCCAACAAGAGCTGCTATAGTTGTCATGTGCAGACCAACGACAAGGGGCAACCCTTCTTCAAGATCGAGCCGTCCGTGATGACCTTCAAGATCGGGCTGAATCCGCTGAAGAGCGCGGACCGGCCGTGGAATTACGTGGTGCTGCGCCATGCGCCGGTGGATCCGAGCAGCTTCGGCTTCTACGGCAAAGAGATCCTGGGCAAGTTCAATGCGCTGCCCACCTGGAAGTACGCTACGCCGCACAACATCCAGCGCAGCACGCCGCAGAACAAGACCTGTAACGGCTGCCACGGCAACGCGGCCATCTTCTTGAACGAAAAAGACCTCAAGCCATACGAGCTTGAGGCCAACAAGGGCGTGATCCCGGCGAAGATACCGCCGGCCATGCCCTGAGACCGTGAGACGACGGGAGACGGCAAAGATCCGTCTCCCGTCTGGTTCTCAGGCTGCCGCTATCCTCCGGATATCCTCGTTTTCCGGCGCATAGGCGAAATCCCAAAACGCTTGCTGCAGCGGCGTGCCGGCGCCTTGCTGACGCCGCACCATGTAGATTGACCGGCTCAGCGCCATCCCCGCGACCGGCACCTCGACCACGCGACCCAGGGCCAGCCCGCGCGCGGCGGCCAGGCGCGACACGAACGCCACGCCAATGCCAGCCTCCACCGACATTTCGATCGCCTCGGCGTTGGCCAGAGTCAAGACCACCTGGAGCCCATCCACACTGAGACCACACGCACTCAGCCCCTTGACCAGCACATCGTAGGCGCCCGCGGTCGGCTCGCGCATGATGAAAGGCTCATCCAGCAGCATCTCCGGCGTTACCGTGCGGCCATCGGTCCACGGATGGTCCGCCGGCGCGATTAAAATGACCTGATCCACCAGAAACGGCTGGAACTCCAGATCGTGATGCTGCAGATGCGTCGAGACCACGGCGATCTCGGCGCGGCGATCGAGCAGCCACTCGATGGCAGCGCGGCGGCTCATGACATTGATGCTGACATTTACCTCGGAGTGCCGGCGTCTGAAGGCCGCCACCAACCGGGGCAAAATGTACTTGCCGACCGTCGTGCTGCACGCGATGGATAACTCCCCGATCACCTTCCCCTGCAAGGCCCACATCACCTCTTCTAGCTGCTTGATCTGGCGCAGCACGTCTTTGGCCATCGGCAAGAGACGGCGGCCAGCTTCGCTGATAGCGATGTTGCGGCCGCTGCGCTGGAAGAGCTGCACCCCCAATTGCTGCTCCAGGTTGCGGATGTGCAGACTCACGGCCGGCTGGCTCAGATAGAGCCGCCGCGCCGCCGCCGAGAAGTTCTCGGCCTGCGCTGCTTCGACAAAGACATTCAGCTCATGGAGAGTCAACATACGCTTTCCCATAGATCGTCCGAACAAGTCTGTGGCGCTCGAGATCACCTGACTTATACGCCATTTGTCCGCGGCAGGCTATGACTGCGATCAGGTTAGTTGTTCATGCCGGCCGCGGCGCCACGGCGCAGCCTCCCTGTGGGATGGAGCATGAAAAACAGGCGGGCTGGATTCGAGGCTGTGCGTCCTATTTTCAAGACAGGCCATGGAGTAGACCTGTGGTATACTCGAACCGCGGTTGATTCTCTATCAAACCATCTCTCCCCAGAGGCGTCCATGCATTACTGGCTGGCTGTTTTCCTGAGCGCTTTGTTTGCGATGAGTCAGTCGCCGGCGATTGCCGCCAGCGACCCGACGCAATCATCGGCCGTCTTCCTGCCGTTCGTGGGCCAGGGCGCAGCGTCCAGCTATCGGCCGCTTCTCGTTTCGGCCCTCTATTACGATACCTATTTGAGCGGCGAAGCTGATGAAGCCGTTCAGGTGTACAACCCCTGGAACTGGGCAACGACCCTGGAGGGCTGGCGGGTCAGCGATGGCCGGCGCACGATGACCTTCCCGGCCAGCGTCAGCATACCGGCCTACGGCAAATTGTGGTGTGCGCGTCGCGCGGTCAGTTTTACACTTTCCTTCGGCTATGCGCCGGGCTGCGAATACGGCGGCGATTCCGATCCGGATGTGCCGGATGCGACGGGCGGCAGCCTGCAATTTGCCAACACAGGCGGCCGGGTGACGCTGTTCAACCCGCAGTCAACCTACTCGGATACCCTGGTCTACAAGAGCGGAGAGACGGCGGCCGGCGGTTGGCTCGGTCCAACGCTCGACCCCTATCGGCCCTCGACCAGTTTCGGCGCCGAGGGTCAGATCCTTTTCAGGAAGCTCGATCAGCGCACCGGCCTCCCGGTAGCTGACACCGACACACGCGTCGATTGGGCGCAAGACCCCGCTGACCTGATCAACGGTCGCAAGGCTCAGTATCCAGGATGGCGTCTGGAGCAGTTCTTCCTGCCGCGTGTCGTCACCGAGGCGGCGACCCTGCAGGTGTTCGTCGCACCTGATCACGCCTATCCTGCGCTGGCGAATCTGCTGACCGGCGCGCAGCAGAGCATTCGCTTCGAGGGCTACACCTTCGAGAACGCGCGCCTGGGAGAACTGATGGCGGCGCGTGCGCGCGCCGGCGTGTCGGTCGAGATGTTGTTGGAGGGTGGGCCGCCCGGCGGCGTCGCCGACCAGCAGCGTTGGATCGTCCAGCAGATCGCGGCGGCCGGCGGCCGGGTCTACTACCTGCGCAGCAACTCGGCGGCCGGCATCCGGACGCGCTATGCCTATCAGCACGGCAAGTTCTGGGTGCTGGATAACCGCCTGGCATTGGTGGGCAGCGAGAATCCCAGCGCCAGCGCCTTCCCGGATGATGATAAGGCCGATGGCACTTATGGTCGCCGCGGCGTCTACCTGGTCACCGATGCGCCCGCGGTCGTCGCGGGCCTGAACGCGGTGATGGACGCAGACATCGCGCCGGCCACGCAGCGCGACGTGTGGAGCTGGAACGCGAACGATCCGACGCTGGGCGCCGCGCCGGCCGGCTTTATTCCAAACTATGCGTCCGGCGGCATCTTCTACCCCGTTCAGAAGAGCCAACCGCTCACCGTCGAAGGCGCGTTTGTCTTCCAGCTCATCCAATCCCCGGAACAGGCGCTACGCGACCAGGACAGCCTGTTGGGTCTGGTCGGCCAGGCCGGGGCTGGCGACATCGTGCTTGTGCAGCAGCTGTACGAACAGCTCTTCTGGGGAGCCACAAGCAGCAACGTGACCGCCGATCCCAACCCGCGGCTGAACGCCTACATCGCGGCCGCCCGGCGAGGCGCGACCGTCCGGGTGTTGCTGGACGCCTATTTCGACAGCCAGGACCTCAACAACCCGCGCAGCAACCTGCGCACAGTGGAGTATCTCAACAGAGTGGCGCAAGCTGAAGGCTTGAACCTGGAAGCCCGGCGGCGCAACCCCACCGGCGAAGGGATCCACAACAAGATGGTGCTGGCGCAGATCGCGGGCCGGGGCTGGGTCGTCGTCGGCAGTCTCAACGGCAGCGAAACCTCGGCCAAGCTGAATCGCGAGATGGCGCTCAAGGTCGCGTCGGACGCGGCATACGCCTACCTGACGGAGGTGTTCTGGTATGATTGGGGAGTGACGCCGTGAGAGTATCCCAGCGGAAGAAGCCGTCGCGAACCTCGCCACGCTGCCCTTTGTGACGGCCGGCCTGATCGCGTTCGAGCTGATCCCCCTGGCGCCGTGTCCGGGCTTTGCGCGGCTATTTGCCAGCGACGAGCATTGATCCATGCCGTCTATGGCGCTAACATCGCCGCATAACCGTTCATCGGCGAACCGCTGTTCATGTTGTGGCTTCTGTGGAGAAGCCTCAGCGGACTCGAAATCCCACCAGGCCAGCCTGCCGAGCTGCGGATCGCCCAAACCGGCGGCATCGAGGCGATGGGTTTTCAGTGCGGTCAGTTGTGGGGTGCGACGTTGGCCGCCGGCGCATTGGCCCATCGCTTGTACGGGCCGGGGCCGCTGCAGTGACGTCACCGGCCTGAATTAGAAGAAATCGAAAACGGCCGAGTTCATCGGTTTCTTCCTCAAGGGTGGCGTCCTTAAGTGCTTCTTCATGTCGGCCAACTATGCGCGGGCCGCGCGCAATGAGATGGATGCCGCCCTGACCGGCGGCCCGATCGAGTCGCCCGCGCCCCCGGTCAGTTGCGCGGCGCTGTTGACTGAAAAGCTGGGCGCGTTTGATCAGCACCAGGTCTTGATGGCCGGCTTTGCGGGCGGCATCGGTCTGAGCGGCGGCGTCTGTGGCGCGTTGGGCGCGGCAATCTGGCTCATCGAGGTGAGCAAGCAGCGAGAGGGTGGGAAGTACGTCATGAATCGGCCCGAGGCGGACGCCGCGATCAAGCGCTTTGTGGAGAGCACCGGGGTCGAGTTCGAGTGCGCTAAGCGCCTGTCAAAGAACAGCTTCCCGCTCTGGCCGGTCTCCGACCGAGCCAGTTCGGTAACTTGTTTCTTGACGTGTCCTAAGATCGTCGGCCGGAAGTTCGCGGACGTCGCCGACCATGCGGCCTATCTGCACGAAGGTGGAGCTCGAAGGTCATCGAGGCGCTGGCCTCTGGCATGTCGTGAAGGGGCCAGAAACCGCGCGCTTGGCGTGAACAGCTCGCTGGGTCGCCCGAGAAAAAGCATGAAGAAGCTCGTCATATGACCACCGAGATGACCTTTGGCACTGTGCTGAATGACTGGATTCCCATAAGATGGGGTCACGATCAGCCTGATCGCAATATCCATCTGTTGCACAAGTGGGAGGTCAAAATGAAGCACAAGACTCGTCTCGTCACCCTGCTGAGCCTGTTCGTCCTGGCTCTGCTGGTATTCGTCCCGGCCGCCGCGGCCTACGATGGCCGCGGCGGCGACACCGTGGTGATCGGCAAGGATGAGGTCATCAACGATGACCTGTTCGCGGGCGGAAAATCGGTGGTCGTGGATGGCACGATCAACGGCGACCTGTTCGCCGCGGGCCAGACTGTGACCATCAATGGTAAAGTCACCGGCAACGTGATCGTGGCCGGTTCGAGCGTCACCGTGAACGGTGAAGTGGGCCATGATCTCTTTGCCGCCGGCGCCGCGGTCACCATTGGGCCTGACGCACGGATCAAGTATAATGCCTACACGGCAGGCGCCAGCGTGGAGAGTCAGGGCGGCAGCCGGCTCGGCGGCTCGCTCTTCATCGGCGCCGGCCAGGGCCTGGTTTCAGGGCAGATCACCAACGATCTGCTGGCGGGCGTCAACCGCCTGCGCCTGGAAGGCACGGTGGGGCGGGATGCGAAGATCGCGGTTGACGCCTCGAACACCCCCCCTTCGCTTGTCTACGTGTACGGGCCGAACATGCCGCCCATGCCCGCCGTCCAGCCCGGCCTGACCTTCGGCGAGGAGGCGCGCGTGGCCGGCAGCCTGGAATACACCAGCAGCAAGGCCGTCGCGGGCGCCGCCAGCGTATCTGCTCGGGTCATACACAACCTGCCGCCCCAGGATCAGCAGTTGTCTCGGGAACTGGCGCAACGGCAAAGCGCTTCGTCCTACGTGTTCGACGCGCTGCGCCGCATGGTCGCCCTGCTGCTGATCGGCCTGCTCCTGGCGTGGCTGGCGCCTCGTTGGGTCACGGCCCCGGCTGAGAAGCTGCTCTCTCGCCCGCTGCCCAGCCTGGGGGTCGGTTTGGTCGGCCTGGTCGCCGCTCCGTTCGGTTGGCTGGTGGCGCTCGGCGTGGTCATCGTGGTCGCAGTGATCTTCGGCCTGTTGAGCCTGGGCAGCCTGACGGGTCTGACCTTGTTGGCTGGCCTGCCCGTCCTGGGCCTGGCTTTCTTCGCCATCCTGTTCGTGCTGAGCTACCTGTGCCAGGCGATCGTCGCCTACCTGGGCGGCCGCTGGATCGTCAGCCGTATCCAGCCCGAGTGGAACAGCAAGCTCTACGCGCCGCTGCTGATCGGCCTGTTCATCCTGGGCCTGCTCATCGCCGTGCCGGTGGCCGGCAGCCTGCTCCAATTCCTGGCCATCCTGGCCGGCCTGGGGGCCATCGTCCTGGTGGTCTTCGGGGGGCGCCCGGCGCCGCAGGTGGCCGCTGAGGCGCCGGTGAGCGTTCAGGCGTAATCCCGAAAAAACGATACAGCCAGACGATGATAGCCATCGTCTGGCTGCATTGAGTGTCATTGTAGTCCGAAAACGGGACGCGGACGACGCAGACGACGCGGATAAGATCCTGAGCCTTTCCGCGTCCTTCGCGGTATCCGCGTCGTCCGCGTGCCGGATTTCGTTTCTGATTGTGAACTTCGCCGGATTCGCGCATGAATCGCATCTCCCGTCTCGACCCGCTATCGCTCGTCGCCTACCTCACCCTGGCCGGGATCACCGCCGCGGGGTTGTGGCAGATTGACCGCATCCTGCTGCGCTGGCTCGCCCTGGGCCTCCTGGTGGGCTTCGGCCTGCTGCAGAGCCGCCTGCCGGCATACGGGCAGGGATGCCAACTTTCCGAAAGTTGGCATCCCTCTCGGGCCAACCTGATCATCGCCGCCCAAACCGGGCTGGCCGTCGCGCTGATCGAAATCACCGGGGCCGGGTTTCCGCTGATCTTCCTGTTCTTCATCCTCAGCGTGACGGTGATGCTCCACAATCCGCTGCGCGTGGGGCTGCTGTGGCTGGCCGGCTTCATCCTGCTCACCGGCTGGTTTTTCTTCGAACAGGAAGGGTTGGGCGGCGGATTGCAGGCGATGACGATCTACGCCGGCGGCTATCTGTTCTTCGGCGTCATCACCAACGCGCTGACCCAGGCGCGGCTGGCTCAGCGTCAAAACGCCCTGCTGCTGGGCGAGCTGCAAGCCAAGAACCGCCAGCTTGAAGCCTACGCCGCGCAGGTGGAAACGCTGGCGGCCATCGAGGAACGCAACCGGCTGGCGCGGGAGATGCACGACACCATCGGCCACCGGCTGACGGCCGCAGCCGTCCAGTTGGAAGGGGCCGAACGGCTGGCGGCCCGCCAGCCTGAACGGGCCACGGCGTTGATCGACGCCGGCCGCCAGCAGGTGCGCGATGCGCTGCAAGACCTGCGCCTGTCGGTCGGCCGGCTGCGCGAGCCGGTCGAAGTCGAGCTGCCGCTGCCGCAAGCGTTACACCGTCTGGCCGCCAGCTTTCAGGAAGCGACCGGGCTGGTGGTCCACCTGGAGCTGCCCGAAGCGCCCTGCGAGATGACCGCGGCCCAACGCCTGGCCCTCTACCGCACCGCGCAGGAGGGGCTGACCAACATCCAGCGCCACGCCGCGGCGCGCCAGGCCTGGCTGCGCCTGGAGTGCTCGGCCGACCGGATATCGCTGCATGTGAGCGATGACGGCCGCGGGCTGGCAGATGGAGCCGGCGTGCCCGTCGGAGCCGGCTCGTCTACCGGCGGGCCTGGCAGCGGCTTTGGCCTGGCTGGCCTGCGGGAGCGGGCTGTCCAGTTGGATGGCGCAGTCACTCTGACAGACCGGCCGGGCGGTGGGACGATTCTGACCGTCCAGCTTCCCTATCGCCTATGACATGTCATTGCGAGTGGTTTTTGCGAAGCAATCTCCGTCGCCAAGAATGGGATTGCTTCGGCCCACACAACGGCCCTCGCAATGACGGTCATTGCCAGAAAGATTGACTCATGAAACCGATCCGTATCTTGATCGTAGATGACCAACGCCTGCTGCGCGAGGGCTTGCGCACGCTGCTGGAGCTGGAAGATGACCTGGCGGTCGCGGCCGAGGCCGAGGACGGCCAGGCCGCGCTCGAACAGTACGAAACGCTCCAGCCGGATGTCGTATTGATGGACATCCGCATGCCGCGCGTGGATGGCGTGGAGGCCACGCGCCGCCTGCGCCAACGCTGGCCCGCGGCCCGGGTGATCATCCTGACCACCTTCGATGACGACGCGTATGTGTTCGATGGGCTGCGCGCCGGCGCGCTGGGCTACCTGCTCAAAGATGTTTCGGGCCAGGAGCTGGCCGACGCCATCCGCAAAGTGGCGGCCGGCGGCGCGCTGATCGAGCCATCGGTGGCGCGCAAGGTGCTGGCCGAGTTCGCGCGCCTGGCGCCGCCTGCCCGACCGGCCAACGACCAGCTCCCCGAGCCGCTCTCTGAGCGCGAACAGGAGATCCTGCATCTGCTGGCGTTGGGCGCCAATAACCGCCAGATCGCCGGCCAGCTCTTCCTGGCCGAAGGCACGGTCAAGAACTACATCTCGACCATCCTGGCAAAACTGGGCGTGCAAGACCGCACCCAGGCCGCCTTGCGCGCCCGCGAGCTGGGGCTGTTGAAACCTGGATGATTGGAGCAAGCTGACAGATTCCTGGGAGTTAATCGTCATCTTCGGCTTGAGAGGTTGTGGCACAATGCTCGTAAGCATGCTGAGTCTTGCCGCCAGTTCCAACGTTCAAGGATTCTAGCAGGAGGTAATTCCATGAAGACTGTGCTCATCGCTGGACTATTGATCTTGGCCCTCGTCACGTTGGCCGGGTGTGTGGCCGGCCCGAACGAGATGGTCAATACCCCGAACGAAGCGGGCCGCGTGGCGGGCTTCTGGCAGGGCCTTTGGCACGGCATCATCGCGCCGGTGACGTTCGTCATCTCGCTCTTCTCGGACAAAGTGTACGTTTTCGAGACGCACAACAACGGGAACTGGTACGTCTTCGGTTTCCTGTTGGGGCTGACGGCGGTCTGGGGCGGCGGGGGCCGCGCGTCGTCGCGGCGGCGTTAAGTCGTTTGAAACAGTAGGAGGAAAGGAGGGGAACATCGTATGAATGCCACCGACCTTCCGGCCCGGCCGGCCCTGGCGCCGGTCCAGCAGGCCGAGCGCATCCAGATCGTGGACATCCTGCGCGGCTTTGCGCTATTCGGCATCCTGCTCGTCAACATGGCGCTCTTCAGCCATCCGTTTCAGACGATCCTTTTCCCTGTGGATCCGGCCATGCCCTGGTACGACCGGGCCGCCAAATGGCTGATCCACTTCGCGGGCGAGGGCAAGTTCTACTCGCTCTTCTCGCTCTTGTTCGGGCTGGGCCTGACTTTGCTGATGGATCGCATTCAGGCGCGCGGCGGCCGGTTCGTCCCGCTCTACCTGCGCCGCCTGCTCGTCCTGCTCGTCATCGGCGCGATCCATGCTTCTCTGATCTGGATGGGCGACATCCTGATCATGTATGCGCTGATCGGCTTCCTGCTCATCCTGTTCCGCAAGGCCAGGCCGCGCACCCTGCTGATCTGGGCGATTATCCTGATCGCCATTCCCCTCCTGTTTAGCGCCGGCGCGACGGGCCTGGTCGGACTGGGACGCTCTGTGCCCGAAGGCGCGGCGCAGATCAACCAGGCCTTCGCGCAGGTGGAAGCGGGCTTTGCCGCCGATCTGGCGCGCGCCAATCGGGTGTATGCGGCCGGGAACTTCCTGGAGATCACCGCCCAGCGCGTCTACGATTACTCGAGCATAGGGCTGACCTCGTTCTGGGCTCTCGGCTTCAACGTGCTGGCGATGTTCCTGATCGGCGTCTGGTTTGGGAAACAGCACGTGTTCCAGGATCTTGAGGCCAACCGGCCCCGCTTCCGCACGCTGCTGATCTGGGGCCTGGCCCTGGGTCTCGTTGGCAATGCGATCTACGCGACGCTGATCATGTCGCTGCCTCGCTTCGATATGAGCTGGACTTTGGTGCTGGCTACCGTGGCCCAGGGCATCGGCGCGCCGCTGCTCTGTCTCGCCTACATCTCGGCGCTGGCCCTGTTGGCCCTCACGCCGGCCTGGGGCGCACGGCTCAAGGTGCTGGCGCCTGTCGGGCAGATGGCGTTGACCAACTACCTGATGCAGTCCATCATCTGCACGCTGATCTTCTACGGCTACGGGCTTGGGCTGTTCGGCAAGGTCGGCCCCGCCGTGGGCATCCTCTTGACGGTCGTGATCTACCTGATCCAGATCCCCATCAGCCATTGGTGGATGAAACGCTTCAGATATGGTCCGGCGGAATGGCTCTGGCGTTCGTTGACCTACTTGAAACCTCAGCCGATGAGAATAGCATCCGGCCAGGCGCGCTCGGATTGACGCGTTGCCTGAAGGGAGCGGCCGCGCCGCCGCAAATGCAGACATGAGTTCGCACACGAAATACAAACGCCTTCTCGTCACCCAGCGCGGCGGCCCCGAGACGCTGCGCATCGTCGAGAACGACCTGCGGCCGCCGGCAGCGAGCGAAGTGCGCATCCGGGTGCTGGCGGCCGCGGTCTCGCTGCCCGACGTGGAGGCGCGCTACGGCCGCTCGCCCTTCCCGCCCAGGCTCCCTTTCACCCCGGGTTACGCCATCGTCGGCGCGGTGGATGCCGCCGGCACGGGAGTGACGCAGGCCCAGGCCGGCGACCGGGTGGCCGCGCTGACGGTCTACGGCGGCTATGCCGAATACGTGTACGTGGCCGAGAAGAAGCTGATCCCCGTCCCCGCGGCGCTGGATCCGGCGGAAGTCGTGCCGCTCATCCTGAACTACATCGTCGCCTACCAGACGCTGCATCGCGCGGCGCGGGTCAAAGCCGGTCAAACGGCGCTGCTCATCGGCGCCAGCGGCGGCATCGGCACGGCCTTGCTGCAACTTGGGCGCCTGGCCGGGCTCAAGATGTACGGTCTGGCCTCGGCCGGCAAGCACGCGGCGCTGGCCGAATACGGCGCAACGCCGATTGAGTATCTTTTCAATAAGTGGGGGCCGACGGGGGTCGCAGACCCCCTGAAAGCAGGCTCGTAGGCGGTCTGTGACCGCCGTTTCCCCGGATTATTGAAAGGATACCCGATTGACTACCGCACGCAGGATTTCGTCCAGGTCATCCGCGGGATGGAACCGGCCGGGCTGGATGCGGTCTTCGACGGCGTGGGCGGCGACTATCTGCCGCGGGGCTTCGGCCTGCTGAAGCGCGGCGGCGCCTGGGTGAGCTACGCCAATCCGCGCAGTCTGGGGGGCATGTTCCGCTTGCTGGGGCGCGTCCTCTGGTGCAACCTGCGACCGGATGGCCGGCGCGTCGCACTCTACGGCACGGGCGCATCTAACCTTGACCGGCGACCCTTCCTGGAAGATTGGGCGGCGCTGTTCCGGCTGCTCGCCGAGCGCCAGATCAAACCGCTCATCGCTGCCCGTTTCCCGCTCTTGGCAGCGGCCCAGGCCAATGCCCTGCTCGAGAGCGGGCAGGTGACGGGCAATATCGTGTGATTGGCGCCGGAAGTGCTGGCGCGACAGGAGGCTCCCGATGTCACGTAGCGCGCTATCCGTTCGCGTTCTCCTCTGGGCGTTCTTGTTCGTCGTGGTCGCGCCGTTCCTCCCGCTGCTGATCTCGGGGCGCTGGGGTTGGTGGGAGGCCTGGGTTTACGCCATCGTCTGTATCCTGGGTTTTGCCATCAGCCGGGCGCTGGCCGGCCGGCGGCATCCCGGTCTGCTGGCGGAACGCGGCCGCATGTTGCGCCACGACGATGCCAAGCCGTGGGACAAGACCCTGGCGCCGTTGGTCGGGCTGGGCGGCGCGCTGCTGCCGCTGGTCGCGGGGCTGGACGCCCGCTTCGGCTGGTCGGCCGGCTTCAGCCTGCCGGTCGAGTTGGCGGCGCTCATCCTTATCATCGGCGGTTACGCGTTGTCCTCCTACGCGCTGGTCGAGAACGCCTTCTTCTCCGGCATGGTGCGGATCCAGACCGACCGCGGCCACCGGGTGATCTCCAGCGGCCCCTACCGCTGGCTGCGCCATCCCGGCTACGCCGGCGCACTGCTGGCCTACGTGGCGACGCCACTCTTCCTGGATTCCGCCTGGACGTTCCTTCCCGCGGCCTTGCTGACCGCCGTCCTGGTGATCCGCACGGGGCTGGAGGATCGCACGCTGCAAGCTGAGCTGGACGGCTACCGCGCTTACGCCGGCCGCGTGCAGTATCGTCTGCTGCCGGGGGTGTGGTAGGACGTCAGCTCATAATACAAGAAGATCAGGTATGAACGATGTCGCTGGGACTGCCCGCATGGGCGAGGATCGCCACTTCCGGCCACTCTCCTGGGTACATCGTTCGTTGAACTGGTTCCGCAGGATCTTCCCGCTCGGCGTGCGGCGTGTGCTGGCGAAGCTGCGGTTGTGGCTGCTCGTCCTCTTTGCCCTGGCTTTCTCCGGCGCAATCATCGCGGCGGTCTTCGGCTATTTCCCGATCGTGACCGACCTGAGCAGGTTCGCCCAAGGCCTCTTCATCGGCCTGGCGATCGTCCTGCTGCCCGCCCGTCCGAACACCATCTCGTGCCCGTCCGCCCCTGGCGCCCGAAAACGCGGGGGACGGCGAGCCGCCGTAGGAATGTCTCGCCCCCACCACCCGTTTTCCGCTTGACAAGCGGCCGTCCTTTCAGTATAATGTCGCTTGACACGTGTAAGCCTGCACGTGTCAAGTGCTTCAGGGTCCTTTCTTCCACCATGATGGACATTTCCAGGAGGGAGCATGTCACCACAGCGTCGCGGCAAACGTCCGCCCCACATCATCTTCTTCGGCATAGATTCGTTACGCGCCGACCACATGAGTCTCTATGGCTATCCACGATTGACCACGCCGCACCTGGATCGGTTTGCGCAGGGCGGCGCCGTCTTCGAGCGCACCTATAGCGCCTACATCCCCACTACCTCGGCCTACACTGCGATGTTCACCGGGATGGATCTCGTCACGCACCAGGTCGTCGCGCTGCGTCACAAAGGTGGGTTGCGGCCAGAGGTGAAGACGTTGGCTGAGCTGTTGCGCGAGAACGGCTACACCACCACCTGTGTGGGCTTTCGCGGCAATCCGGCCTCGCGCGGGTTCGATACCTACATTGACTTCCCGGGTTGGGGCAGTTGGAACGAGGGACGCAGCCCGAAGGCTGAAAACCTCAACAAAGTGACCATCCCAGAGTTGGATCGCCTGGTAAAGGCGAAGCAGCCGTTCCTGCTCTTCCTGCGCCACATGGATCCGCACGCGCCCTACCTGCCGCCCGCGCCCTATGAGCGGGCGTTCTACCACGGAAACGAGTGCGATCCGAAAAACAAGTCCATGGAACCGGTGATGTCCTTCAAGCCGTTCCGGGACTTTTTCGCAAGCTGGATGCCGCCCGGTATCAGCGACAAGGACTACGTGATCGCACAGTACGATGGCGCGGTGGCGTATATGGACGCCGCGATCGCAACGATCTTCACCGCGCTGGAGGCGAAGGGCATCCTGGATGAGAGCATTGTGGTGATCAACAGCGACCACGGCGAAACCCTCTACGACCATGACTGCTTCTTCGACCATCACGGCATGTACGATCAGACCCTCCACGTTCCGCTCATCCTGCGCTACCCGGGCAAGGTCCCAGCCGGGCTGCGCGTCGGCGGCTACAACCGCCATCAAGATCTGATGCCGACACTCCTGGAGCTGGCCGGCATCGAGACCGGCATCCAGTTCGACGGCCGCAGCCTGCTGCCGATGATCCGCGGCGAGGTGGCGTCCTATGAGAGCGAGTTCTACATCACCGAATGCACGTGGATGCGCAAGCACGGCTGGCGCACCCCGCAGTGGAAGCTGATCATGGCGTTGGAGCCGGACTTCCATTTCAAGCCGGCGGTGGAACTGTACAACCTGGTCGAAGACCCCGGCGAGTTGGTCAACCTGGCCGAGAGCCAGCCGGAGATGGTGGCGGCCCTCAAGACCCGGATGGAAGCCTGGCTGGCGAAGCGCGAGGCCGAGACCGGTCTGCCGAACCCGATCCATCACCAGGGCGACTGGCACGGCCACGAGGGGATCGGCGCGTTCAAGACCTCGCAGCAAGCCTACGACACGCTGCACATCGGCGACCCGAAGCAGGCGGCGCGGTTGCAGGCCGAAGCGCGGAAGTAGATCAGCGAGGCGTAGGGTAGCTATGTCGCTCATCACGATCATCGGGCGTGGTCATTCGGGGACGCGCGCTATGTCGCATACGCTCTCGGCCTCCGGCGTCTTCATGGGCGCGCCCCTCAACGTTTCCGGCGACCTATTGCCGCCGCAGGCCATGTATGACGCATGCCGGGTCTTTGCACGTAACATTCATTGGCTCGGCGATCTGAAGTGGAGCTGGGATGAGGTCTTCGAGATGGAGACCCCGACTGAATTCACTGACCTGATTCAGTCCTATCTCGTGTCGGTGCGCGAAAGCGAGTTCGAGCACAAGGGGTGGAAGATCCCGGAAACCACCCTGGTCTTCCCGTGGATCATCCGCATGTTTCCAGAAGCCAAGTATATCTTCTGGATTCGCAACCCGCGAGATTGCATCCTCGGCCGCCATCTAACGGACGACCTCCGTGACTTCGGCGTGCAGTATCCCGTCACCGACGATATCCGGCTGCGACGGGCGATTTCTTGGCGGTATCAGTACGACCTGGTCAGGGCCACGCCCAAGCCAGAACACTGGATTGAGGTGCGATTCGAGGACTTTGTTTTGCGCCAAGACGAAACCCTGGCTCGGTTGGAGGAGTTTCTCGGGATCAAGCTGGCGAAGATACCGGTGAACCCGGAGGCCGTGGATCGCTGGAAGTTGGACGAAGAGCCAAGCTATTTCGACTTCTTCGCGCCGGCCATGCAGGAGTATGGGTACACGTGACGCTTCATGTATCAAGGAGGGTGTAGCATGTCAGAGTCCATCTCCCCTGAACAAGTCGGCTTCTCCACCGAGCGTCTTGCGCGCATCGGCGCGGTGATGCAGCGGTATGTGGACGAGAAGAAGATCGCGGGCATCATCGCGACGGTGGCGCGGCGCGGGCAGATGGTCTACCGGGAGAAGTTCGGCTATGCGGATGTCGAAGCTGCCGCGCCGATGCAGCTCGACACGATCTTCCGCATCATGTCCATGACCAAGCCCGTCACCAGCATCGCGGCGATGATGCTCTACGAGGAAGGATGGTTCGATCTCAACACCTTCGTCTATGAGTTCATCCCGGCGTTCAAGGATCTGCGGGTGTACGCCGGGCCGGCAGGTTTGAGCTACGATACGGTCCCGCTCAAGCAGCACGTCACTTTTCGCCATCTCTTCACACATACCTCTGGCTTGAGCTACGGCGGCCAAACGTTCGATCCCATCGACGCGATCTATCAGAAAGGGGGCGTCGATTTATTACAGTTCTACGGGCCGGGATCGAGCCTGGGCAACAAGGAGTTGGTCGAGGCGCTGGTGAAGCTACCACTGGCCTTTCAGCCGGGGACGCAATGGCGCTACAGCCTCTCGATTGATGTGCTCGGCCACCTGGTCGAGCTGATCTCCGGGAAGCCGCTCGATGTCTTCTTGCGCGAGCGCATCTTCGAGCCGCTGGGGATGACTGACACCGATTTCTATGTACCGGAAGCAAAGTTGTCGCGCCTGGCGAAGCTCTACACGACGCCCCCAGATGGCGCCGGCCTCACCCCTTTGTCCTTCCCGATCCACACATCACGGCCTTCCTGGCTGATGGGCGGCGGTGGGCTGGCTTCCACGCTGAGCGACTACGGTCGCTTCGCCCAGATGCTGGTCAATGGCGGAGAACTCGACGGCGCTCGGCTGCTCAGCCCGCGCACGGTGGCGCTGATGGAGATGAACCAGGCGCCGGCCGCAGCGATGCCCTACGAGCAGCGAACAGGCATCCTGAAGAACTCGGGCTACGGCTTCAGCCTGGGGATGCGTGTGCTCACTGATGTGGGGGCCTCCGGTCGCGCCGGCTCGGTCGGCGAGTTCGGCTGGGACGGCGCGTTCGCCACCTATTTCTGGATTGACCGGAAGGAGGCGTTGTACGGCCAGTTGATGATGCAACATCAGGCCTGGTCCTTCCCGATCCACGAACAATTCAAGGCGCTCACGTATCAGGCGCTCATCGATTGAAAAGCTGATCCGAAAGAGGCGTTTACTATGCTCCGCGTCTGCGTCATCGGCATGGGCCCCATCGGCAACCGCCATGCCATGATCTACAACGAGGACCCGCTGGCTGAGCTGGTGGGGGTGTGCGACATCCTGAGGGATCGGGCCGACGCCGCATCCAAGACGCACGGCGCGCCCGCGTTCTACGACGCGCAGCAAATGTTGGCCGCGCTCAAGCCCGACGTGTGCAGCATCACCACCGGCGGCTACGAATACGGCAGCGACCACTACCTGCCGACCATGCAGGCGCTCGAGGCCGGCTGCCACGTCTTGGGCGAGAAGCCGATCTCCAACGAGATCGCTAAAGCCGAGGAGATGGTGGCGAAGGCAGCCGAGAAGGGCCTCTGCTACGGCATCAACCTCAACCATCGCTTCACCGAGGCGACCTACATCGCCAAGCGGTGGCAGAACGAGGGCCGGCTGGGCCATCTGCTCTTTGTCAACATGAGCATGTGGATCAAAAACCCGGCCGAAAGCTCGCCGTATTTCATGATCAAGGCGCTCAACCCGCATACCGTTGATGTCATGCGCCACTTCTGCGGCGATGTCGAGGCCGTGCAGTGCTTCGGCACCACCGCGCCGGGCCGCTCGATCATCACGACCGCGCACTTCAGCATGAAGTTCAAGAACGGCTGCGTGGGCGGATTGACCGCGTCGTATGACATCGAGCGCGGCCACCCGATGGAGCGGTGCGAGGTGGCGGGCACGAAGGGCCGGCTGATCATTGACGATATGTGGCGCGAGGCGACCCTCTACCCCCAGGGCGACTTCGAGAAGCGGGTCTACAGCAACCCCATCTTCGGCGGCCACCGCGATTTCGAGGACACCTTCCGCAACCGCATCCATAAGTTCCTGCAGCAAGTGACCGACGGCGCGCAGCCGGAGGAGATTGACGGCTCCGGCGCCGAAGGCCTGGCCGCGCAGAAGGTGCTCCAGGCCGCGATCGAGTCGGTGGATACGGGGAACGTGGTGTACATCAAATAACAAATCAGCAAATCGCAAATCAGCGGAGCATCCTGAGCGGAGCACGGCGTCGTTTGCCGTGCGCAGTCGAAGGATGCGAAGCGGTCATGGCACCAGGCCGCATCCTGCGACTGCGGGCCGCGGACCGCTGCGGCCCTCCGCTCAGGATGCTGATATCTGAAATCAAAGAAAGGACATCCCCATGGCTCTCAAAATCGGCGTCGTCGGCTTGCGCGGGATCGGCAACCAGCATGCCCAGTGTCACAAGAACGACTCCCTGGCCGACCTAGTCGCAGTGTGCGACGTGGTGAAGGCGCGGGCGGATGCCGCAGCGGCGAAGTATGGCGTCAAGGCTTACTACAGCCTGACCGAGATGCTGAAGAACGAAGACCTGGACATCGTGGATGTGACCACGGGCGGGTTCGAGAACGGAAGCTGGCACTTCGAGCCGGTGATGGAGGCGCTGGAGGCCGGCAAGAACGTCCTTGTCGAGAAACCGATCTCCAACAACATCCTGGAGGCGCGGCAGATGGTGGCGAAGGCGGCCGAGAAGAAGCTATACTTGGGCTGCAACCTGAACCACTACTTCACGCCGACAGCCGAGCGCGCCATGCAGTACATCAAGGAAGGCGGCATCGGCGAGCAGATCTACTGCCTGCACAAGGTCGGCTTCAACGGCGGCGAGGAAGGCTATCGCGGCGCGGGGCCGGGCACCCGGTTGCCCGGCTGGCCCTACGCGCACCTGAAGGCGTTCCTGGCGCATCCGTTCGCGTGCATGCGCCACTTCTGCGGCGACATCACCCACGTCCAGGCGTTCGTCGAGCGGCCAGGCCATCGCCGCCGCGCCAACGACCTGATGCTCTCGGTCGTCAGCGTCAACATCCGCTTTGCCAATGGCTGCGTCGGCAGCCTGATCAGTCAGCGCGGCGACTCGCCGTTTGGTCTGGGCGGCTGGTGGAGCCTGGAAGTGGCCGGCACGAAGGGCGCTTTCTGCATCGAGAACTGCATCGAGAAGCTGTACTACTGGAAAGCGGGCGGCAATCCGATGGGCACGCTGGCGCCGACTGAAGTGTTCGACAGCGGCATCAAGGACTTCGGCCAGACCTTCCCGCGGCGGCTGCACGCGTTCCTCGAAGACGTGACCAACGGCGTCTTCTACGAGGACATCCGCGCCTCGGGCCGCGACGCGCTGGCGACGCTCGAATACACCTGGGCCGTCATCGAGTCGTATGAGAGCGGCGGGGCCATGGTGCGGCCGCACCCGCTGCCGAGCCTCCACGGCGACCCGACGAAGTTGTTGGATTGACGTGCCCTCAGACCCTAAGGGTCTCGCAGACCCTTAGGGTCTAGCGGATCGGAGCAAGATCATGAAACTCGGAGCTAACTCGGTTCTTTTCGGCGGTCACAGCCTGGAGATCGCGTTCAAATACATCGCCCTGGCCGGCTACGATGGTATCGAGCTATCGGCGAT
>VGOD01000101.1 GCA_016876015.1 Chloroflexota bacterium | reverse complement strand
GCGCGCTGAGCACCATCCCCAGCCCCTGTTGTTCTACATAGAGTCCCAGAAGTCTTTCCAGGAAGTTCGCGATCAGCTGATGCTTCTGTGAGGCCGGACTGGTCATCACTACCTCCCCATCCACCCACTCGGCCAGGGTATCCTCGTCGGCCCAGGCCAGGAACTCCTCGTAGGTCATCTTGCGCTTCGTTGGCGGCTCGGGCGCGGCCAGGATGATCTCGATCAGCCGTTGGCGCCAGTCCCACTCGACGACCGGTTTCTCCAGCACGGAAATCACTTCCATCGCAACACCTCCTCTGCCTCCGTCACACTGACCTTATGATACCACGTCTACGGCCGCGGGTCAATGGGCCTGCGCCCGATAGACCGCCAGTGTGCGCTGCGCGGTCTGCGCCCAGGTGAAGCGCGCAGCCTGCTGCAGGCCCCGCTGGCGCATCTCCACCCGCAGCGCCTCATCGCGCATCACGCGGCCGATCGCCGCAGCCAGCGCATCCACATCGAGCGGATCCACCAGCAGCGCGGCCGCCCCGCTCCCCCTCTCCTCGCAGGAGAGGGGGAGCGGGGGTGAGGTCTCCCCGCCGCACGGGCCGGGGGGTGAGGTCACTTCCGGCAGGCTCGACGTGTTCGAGCAGACCACCGCCGTCCCGCACGCCATCGCTTCCAGCGCGGGCAGGCCAAACCCCTCGAACTCGCTGGGGAAGGCCAGCGCCTGCGCTCCCGCGTAGATCGCCGGCAGGTCGGCGTCCGCCACCCAGCCGGGGAAGATGACCGCGTGTTTGGCAGGCGAGTTCTCCAACTGGGCGAAGAAGTCGTCGTAGAGCCAGCCGCGCTTGCCGACGATCACCCAGGCGTCGGTCAGACGCTCGGCGTGCAGCCGCTCGAACGCCGTCAGCACGCGACCCAGGTTCTTGCGCGGCTCGATCGTGCCGACCGACAGGAGGTAGCGTTCGGGCAAGCGGTAGCGGCCGCGCACTTCGGCCACGATCGCCGGCGGCTGCGGCCGGAAGCGTTCGTCCGCCGCCTCATAGATCACCGTGATCTTCGCCGGCGAGATGCCATATGCTGCGATCACGTCACGCTTCGTCTGCTCCGAGACGGCGATGATGTGATCGGCCCGGCGGCAGAAGAGCGGCAGCGTCGCGTTGAGATACCAGCGGTTGAGCGGCTTGTGGTGCTGGGGATAGCGCCGGAAGATCAGGTCGTGGACGGTGAGCACGGTGGGGACGCCGCGCAGCGGCAACAGCAGGTGCTCGGTCGCGTGGAAGAGCGTCGCGCCGGGCACGAGGCGGTTGAAGCCTACGCGCGCTAACTGCCCGGCCCAGACCAGCATCCGCCACGGCTTGTAGCCCAAGGAGACGGTGTGTGAGGGAACCGTCTCCAATCCAGACAGAGGCTCGATGCCGGCCTCGCGGTTGTAGAAGAAAGAGAGACTGGTAGATTGGGAAACTGGTAAATTGGTTGCGAGGAGGGCGCGGGCCAGGCTTTCGGCATAGCGGCCCAAGCCAGCGCGATGATGGACGGCTGCGGAGATGTCGAAGTAGAGGGTCATTGCATAATCCCCCGTCTATTTCGTAGCCGCGGACAAATGCTGCACGAGTCGCACATGTTCTGCAGTCGCCAGACCTTCATGCAGCCGCGCCAGGACGACCGATAGGTTTCCGGCCAGAATGGCCTGCGGGTCGAGCCACAGGCCAGGGAAGACGCGGCTGCGCATGAGGCCATCCGAGTCGGTCGGAATGGCGACATATTCCCCCTCGACCAACTCCCACCAATCCAATCGCCCCTCCAACACCTGCCAGACCAGGTATTCTTGCACGCCGTTGCGCCGGTAGATCCGCCGCTTTTCGTGCAAATCGTAGGCCGCACTGCTGGTCGCGACTTCGACAATCAACTCGGGGGTGCCCTCGAAGTAATCGTCCGAAGATACCCGCGAGCGCCCACCGCGCGCAGCGTCCAGCCGCAGCAGCGCATCGGGCTGCACGACGTTGTCGGGGTCGAGCCGGAGCGTGGCATTGTCGGCCAGTTGGAGACCGGGCGTGCTGGCCGCGTACTGTCCCAGCCAACTCATCACAACGCCGTGGGACACCGAATGACTGACGCGCACAGGCGAAGACATATAGACGACTCCTTCGATCAATTCCGCTTTCTTGATGTGGGGCATCGCCTCATAGCGACGTTCGAATTCGCGCGCGGTCAGCCGGTCGCCGGGTTCGAGCGGGGGCGGGCGAAGGTGAGCCGGCGGGGGAGCCGGCAGCCGGGGAAACGGAGCGAACGGCGGCGCGACAGGCGAGCGCCGGGGCGCGACCAGGTACTCTGTCCGCGCTTCCGACAGGGCGGCCTGATCTGGATGCAACCCGTCGGCGTTTGATACCGACGGTCGCGACGTCTCGGCGTTGGACGCGCTGGATTGGCCTTGCAGCCAGAAATCCACCGCCCGCCGCGCCAGTTCAGCGATGGAGACGCGCTCCTGGTGCGCCAGCTCTTTCAAGGCGCGTACCTGGTTCTCGGTAAACTGAACCTGTATGCGGATCATGAGCCTGCTCCTGCGATGCCATCATGGATGCCATCATGATAGCACGACACGCGCGTCGCGTCAACGCACCCGCGCTTCAGTGGAAATCGGTGTAATCCGTGGCAAATCGGTTTCTACTGCGCAATTCCTACAACTGATAGACCTGCAATGTCGCCCGCGCCGCGGCCTCCCAGGTGAACCGCTGCGCCTGCGCCTGCCCGCGGTCCCGCAGATCGGCCGCCAGCCCTGCGTCGGTCAATACGCGCTCGAGCGCCATCGCCAGCCCGCCGGCGTCGCGCGGCTCGACCAGCAGGCCTGCATCGCCGACGACCTCTGGCAGAGATGAAGTGTTGCTGGCGACGACGGCCGTGCCGCACGCCATCGCTTCCAGCGGCGGCAGACCGAATCCCTCGTAGAGCGACGGGAACGCAAAGACCTCGGCCGCGCTGTAAAGAGCCGGCAGGTCGGCGTCGGCCACGCGGCCCAGGAGACGCACCTGCTCTTCCAGGCCCAGATCGTGCAACTGGCGGAAGAATGCCTCCGCGCGCCAACCTTGCTTGCCGGCGATCACCATCCCGACAGTCTCGCCGCGTTCGCGCAGTGTACGATAGGCCATCAGCAAGGTTGCGTAGTTCTTGCGCGGCTCGATGGTGCCGACGGCCAGGATGAAACGCTCGGGCAGACCGCATTTCCGCCGCACGGCTGCGATTTCGTCAGCCGGCGCTGGGCAGAAGCGCCGGCTGACGCCGCCGCGGACCACGTGAACCTTGCGCTCATCTACCCGGTAACGCTCAAGCATGTCCCTCCGGGTAGATTGCGAGATCACGATCACACTGCGAGCCGCGGCGAGAAACCGGGGCATCATCAACGTCAGGTACAGGCGGTTGAGGGTCGTGTGGGCCTGCGCGGTCAGCAGGTAGGTCAGATCGTAGAGCGTGAAAACGGACGGGATGCCCCCCAGTCGCGGCAGCAGGTGATCGGTTCCATGGAACAGATCCACGCCGGGAAACAGATCATCCTGGCGACGCCGCAGCAGGTGCGCCAGCAGCACGCGCAACCGCCACGGCTTGTCGCCCCAGGGCACGGTGAGCCGCGGGAGGCGAGCCAGCGCGGCCGCTGGCGCAGCGTCGGCTGGGCGGTTGTAGAAGGCCATGAAGTCGTGCTCGGGCGCCGCCGCTGCCAGCGCCGCGGTCAACTCTTCTGTGTAGCGGCCGATTCCGGCGCGGCCATGGACCGAGGCCGACACGTCAATGCAGATGCGCATCCGAGGATTCTCCTCAAACCCCTCCCCGCGGCCGAAACGCCAGGGCTTCGAGGGTCGCAAAGAACTCTTCGTACGGGTGCGCCACGCGATGCCAGGCCCAGCCGAACAGCCTGATCGCGCGCCAGGCCGCCAGCGCGATGGGCCAGGGCCGCGCCTGGCCATCCGCAAGGCTCCGTTCCAGTGGCGCACTCGCCCGGCGCAGCCATCCCGGCAGATGCGGGAGCGGCGCCGCTCCGCGCACCGTGATCCGCTCGAGACCGGCCGCGGCCAGCGCGCGGCCAAGCGAGCCGGCCGTGTGCAGCGCCAGGTGCGACGGCGGCCGATAGCCCGGCCAGGTCGTCGGCTCCTGAACTGCCTGCCAGTGGCCCGCGTTCGGCGTGGACAGCATCAGCGCGCCGCCCGACCGCAAACGATCGGCCAGGCGCTCCAGAATCGCCAGCGGCTGCGGCAGATGCTCGACCACTTCCCACAGCGTGATGGCGTCGAGATCGCGCTCCGCGGCGGCCTCCAGAGAGGAGGCTATCGCGATGCCCAGCCTTTGCGATGCATGGTCGGCCATCTGGCGCGCGAGCTCGATCCCCGCGATCTGCCAGCCCAGCCCTCGCGCGCATTGCAGGAAGAAGCCGTCCGCGCATCCGAAGTCCAGCAGACGCCCAGGCTGGCCCAATGCCCTACCCAACACCGTCAGGCGACGCCGGAAGTGGGGGGCCAGCGCCTTGTGCATGTCGGCGTAGCAGCGGTAGCCCAACGCTTCATCGCCGGAGAAGTAGCCGGCCGCCTGGTAGTGGGCCGCCAGCGCGGCCTCTGCCGGCATAGGACTCACGAAGACCGCGCGGCAGCTCGCGCAGCGCACGTAACGATAGCCGTACTGGACAATGACGGGCGTATATCGTTCATCGCCGCACACTGGACATCTGTCATCGGGCCGCGTGGTGCTCAGGCCGGGGCTCTGCAAACTGCGCTCGCAATGGCGGTCGGTGGAGGATGTAAGGGTGGGCATGGCGGAAGAGCAACCTCATTTGGCCGCGGCGCGCGGGTCGCCGCGCTCTTGCGCGCGCGCCGCGAGCAGGCCGCGCCACAGCTCGACGGTCTGCCGGGCGATTCGCTCGACCGTATAGTGTTCCGCCACGCGACGGCGGCCACGCTCCCCCAGCTCGCGGCGCAGCTCCGGCGACTCAGCCAGGCGGCGCAGGCAGGCGGCCAGCGCCTCGGCGTCCCCTTCGGCGAAGATCAGGCCAGCGTCACCGATCACCTCCGGGATCGCGCCCGAATCGGAGCCGACGACCGGCGTCCCGCAGGCCATGGCTTCCACCAGCACGCGGCCGAACTGCTCCTTCCACACCGGCGTCGTGCGCGAGGGCAGCGCCAGGACATCGGCCCCGGCCAGGCAACGCGGCATCTGGTCGGCGGACACAGCCGCGCTGAACTCGACCTGGTCCTGCACGCCGAGGGAAGCCGCCTCGGCTGCCAGCGCGGCGCAGTGCGGGCCAGCGCCGATCAGCCGCAGCCGCGCCTGCGGGCCAAGCCGGCGAAGGGCGCAGATCAAAGTATCGAGCCCTTTTTCGGGGGCCAGGCGTCCGGCGTAGACGATGTTGAGCGTCTCAGACGGCGCTCGCGGAGCCTCAGGTCGGAATAGGGACAGATCCACCCCCAACGGCGGGATCACGGCCGTCGGCCCGGCATACGTCATCTCTCGCAGCACGGTCACGCCCTCCTGGTTGGCGCACAGGATGGCGTTCGCCTGGCGCAGGGCGAGGCGCGTGAGCCAGCGCACGGCCGGACCCTTACGCCGGTTGATGTTCTGCCAGGTGTGCAGGATGAGGAGCGCGTTCGGCGCGAGCAGCCGCCGTGCCAGGATGACTTGCAGTGTGGCCAGGCTATCCGGCTCCTCTTCGACGTGGATGATGGCGGGGCGGGCCGTGGGCAGGGCGAAGGTGAGCGTGCCGTAGAGCGCGCGATGGGGGTCGTTTACCTTGCCCAACATGCGCACGGCCGACGTGCGATAGCCCTGCCCGCGGGTCTGGATGGCGATCGCGCCGTATTCATCGCGCCAGGCGCCTGGCCGCAAGAGCCAGAGCGCCAAATCCGGCTCCTGCGCCATGAGCTCGAGCTTGCGCTCCATCAACGCATTCCGATAACGGGCGATGAACAGAACGCGTGTCATGGCTGCGCTTCGTGATCGCTGGTGCGGTATCTGCTCAGCAGCTTGCGATCAGCCTCGGTCCAGACGCCGATGTCGTTCTCGATGCGGATGCGCTCGTCGAGCTTGGTGTAGTTCACGAACTTGGTGAAGCCTCGCAGCGCGGCGAACAGCACGCCTTGCGCTCCGCCTCGCCACAGCCCATGGGCGACGTAGGTGTACGCGAAAGCTCGCAGCCCGCGCCAGAACGCCTCCAGCAGGCTAACGCGCGTTCGCCGCGAGCGGTGCAGATAGGCGGCCTCGAGATCGGTGAACGCGTTGAACGACTCGTAGGTCAGTGAGAGATTTGTGTTGGCGTAGTGGTAGATTACGCCCTCGAGGACGCCGTGCGGCTCCGGCGTTTGTACCTCTTCGTGGAGCGCGCGCTGCCACACCGCGAGCCGCCGATCGAACAGCCGCGGCACCTCCAGCCGGCGGATCGACGCGGCCAGGCGGGGCGTCATGCGCCGCGTGGTCAGATTGGGAAACCAGCGGCCGGAAAAGAGGTGCACGCGCTGGAAATGATAGGCGTTGTTCTCCGCCAGTCTGTCGCCGCGAGCTAACGCCATGATCTCATCTCGCAACTCGGCCGACACGCGTTCGTCTGCGTCAATGAAGAGGATCCAATCATGCTGAGCCTGGGTCTGCGCGAAGTTGCGCTGCGCAGCATAGTTGGCGAACGGGTGCAAGATGACCCGCGCGCCGGCGTCCTGGGCGATGGCTACGGTGGCATCGGTGCTGAACGAATCCACCACCACCACCTCATCGGCCCAGGCCAGGCTGGCCAGGCAATCGGGCAGGTTGTCCTCTTCGTTCTTGGTCATGACGACCGCGGAGATGGGAATGGGCATTGTCACCTCTGTTCTACAAGCCGGCCGCGGCCAGGAGCTCGCCAAACGCGGCGTGCAGCCGCTCGATCGAATGTAGCCGCCGGTAATCCTCGAAACGCGTGGTCGCCAACCCACCGGTCTGATCCAGCCGATCGCCCAGGCGATAGAGCGCGTCCAGGCACTGCTCCACGCTCTCTTCGGCCGCGGTTGCGCCCAGACCAAACGCGGCCACTCGTTCGCCCATGCAATGCCTGTTGCTCACCATGATCGGCTTGTGGAAGAGTGCGGCCTTCGTCAGCAGGTTGCTGCTGCTCAGGAAGTTGCGATAGACGGCGAACAGCACGTCGCACGCATTCACCAGGGCGTTGAACTGCGGCTCATCGGGGATGCGCTGGAGATAGAAGAAGCAGTTCTCCGGCTTGCTGCGCACGAACTCCGCGATGGCCCGGCGCTCTGCGGCCGAAAAGGAGTTCTGATCCAGGACGCCGGCGAAGACGAAGAACCAGCTCTCCCTCGCCGCGCGTTGCGCCATCTCGATCAGCGTCAGCATCCCCTTGCGCCTGGAGAGGACGCCCAGCAGTCCGACCACTTTTCTGGTCCCGCCGCGCTCGATGATTTCGGCCGCCGGCTCGAACGCCGGATCGGGCGGCGAGTCATCGGCGATGTCGGGGAAGACGAGCACCGGCTTCTTCCCCAGCAAGCTTTGCAGCCGGCCCGCAACCCCTTCGTCCAGCAGGGCGACGGCCGGGCAGCGCCGCGAGCGCAGCGCGTCGTGGTTGCTCAGCGGTCCGCGGCGCAACCAGGCATACGGCAGTCTCTGGCGCAGATACCAGGGATGGAAGTAGAGGCCAGACCACGGGTAGGGAAAGAGCAGATCGGTCAGGCCGGCGGTCAGGCCGGGGGTCAGGCAGTTGTCCAGCCAGGTATGGAAGACCAGATCGGGTCGAATACCTGTCGCGTTGATGGTCTTGGCGATGAAGCGCACCCACGCCGCCTTGCCGAAGAAGATGGCGAGCGGCCCCGGCGCTCGCCACCGTTGGACGTAGTGCAAGGCCGCGGCCCGCAGCCGATCGGCCCGGTCGGGACACGCGCGGCCGATCCACGCGACCAAGTCGTCGGGTGCGGGCGTGAACGCCGCAACCGCGTGGCCGAGCTGCAGCAGAGTGAGCGCGTAGCGCCTGAGATAGGTCTGATGATGCCCGCTGCTATCGGGGCTGACCAGGGCGACGGTTTTCATGCAGCAGGCTCCTGCGCGGGCGGCGGCCGGAACGCCCTGGCCACGTAGCGCACTCGTTCGATCACCTCGGATGGGTTGAGCGCGAACACGCAGAGCAGATAGGTCCCGGCCGACGCCAGCGTAATCGCGATCAGGCGCGGGGCTGCGGATAGCTCGTGCCAGCCAGGCGTCTGGGAGGCCAGCCATGTCGCCGCGCACGCGACCGCGGCCGCGATCAAGGGCTTGCCGAACGTCTCCCTGGCGGACAGCGGCAGGTGCGTGAAGATGTAGTGCGCGCTCAGCCCGAAGCCGAGCAGGATAGCGACCCCCAGGCCGGCAAGCGCGCCGCTCACGCCCCAGCGCAGCGTCAGGGGCGTAGCCACGGCCAGCATGACGACCGCCTGTGCGAGCGTGATCACCACCGCCTGGCGGACTTTGCCCATCGCATAGGCCGCCGACACGCTCAGGTTGATGAACGGCGAGATGATCGAGAAGGCCGCCAGGATGCTCAGAAAATCGGCGCTGCGACTCCAGGCCGTGTCCAGGAGGATGTGGATCACATCGCGCGCGCCGAAGATCAGCGCCAGAGCCATCGGCGTGCCCAGCGAAGTGACGACCCACATGTAGAGGCGCACAGAGTGGGCCAGCCGCGGCACGTCATCTTGCAGCCTGGCAAACGTGACATACCCGACGCGCTGCAACGCACCGGTCAGCAGCGTGTTCGGCCATTGGGCATAGCGATAGGCGCGATCGTAGAAGCCCAGCTCCTTCGCGCCCCCATAGGTTCCGATCAGGAAGTTGTCCCACTGGCCGGTGATCGAGGCGGCAGCGGCGTTGGCCAGGCCCATGGGAAGTCCTTGCCGAAGCAGATGCCGGGCCAGCTCCTTGTCGAAGCGCCACTCCATCTGAAAGACCCACGGCAGGCGTCTGCGCGCGAGCAGATAGATGCCGGCCACGGCTGCGCAAGTCGTGAACAGGTTGCTAGACAGCAGACTCCACACCCCGGCCCCCGCGTATGCCAGGCCGATCGCCGCGGCGTAGGCCGCGATGGTCGAAGCCACGTATATCACGTTCAGCCGGCTGAGCTGCAGCTCCTTTTCGAGCGCCAACCCCAGTGGCCCGATGACGGCGGTGACGTTATCCAACACGACGTATACGGTGACGATCCACGTCACCTGCGGCGGATAGCCCAGCCGCGGCAGGATCAGCGCGACCGCGATGCTGAGGATCATCGAGGCGGCCGCCAGGATCAGATCCAGGCGATAGGCTGTGCCGAGCAGCTCGCCATCGAGCCGGGGCTGGCGGATGGCTGCGTTGCTCAAACCGGACTTGGCGCGCAGTCCCAATAGGACGCTCCAAAAGGCTGCGATTGTGATCAGGCCAAACGGCTCTGGCCCCAACTTGCGCGCCAGGATGATCGTGGCCCCGAAGCTGACGAACTGGCCGGCATACGAAAGGAGCGACAGCCAGATGGTGTTGCGCACCGCCAGCCGCGCGGTGACGCGCGCGTTGCTCTCAGCCATGGATGCCAGCCTGATCCTGGCGGGGTCTTCGCGACGGCAGCCTGGCGACGATGCGCCGGACCGCGCTCTTGAACCGCGAGCGCGTTGCCCAGGCCAGCGCGCGGGCCAGCGCGGCCCGGCGTTGGGGGGTGGCCGCGTGGCGCAGCGCCTCTCGGAAGTAGCGTCCGAAGATGTCCCCGCGGCCGGGATTCAGAAAGCTGCTCGCGACGATGTGCAGCAGCGTTTCCCACACCCCGGCTTCCGCCTCCTCTTCGACGCGAGCCGTATACTCCTCTGGTTCCAGGCAGTGTTGGAGCCGGATGCGCACCAGCAGGTCAATCTGTTCCAGGAGATCGCTCTTGCGCCACGTGGTCCACATGTAGTTGCCGGCGTGCCGCAGGTAGAGCGCGAAAGGCTGCGCGACCTTGACCACCGGGAAGTAGCGCGCCACGCGATACCAGTACTCGGCGTCAGGGCTGTACTTCAGCCGTTCGTCGAAGTCGCCGATCTGCGCCACGATCTCCCGGTGCCAGAAATTGCCTGAAACGATCGGCAGGGCGAGCTGGCGGGCGGTTTCGCAGCCCGCGGGCCAATGCTGATCTGCATCCAACTGGGCATCGTGCACGATCAGGCTGGGAACACGCAGGGTCTTGAGCAGTGCGACCGCGCGCGGGATAGCGCCCGGCACGTAGACATCGTCGTCGCACAACAGACCCATCCACTCCCCGCGGGCATGGGCGATGGTCTGGTTCCAATTGCGCACCATGCCGATGTTTTGTGCGTTGCGGAAGAGCCGCACCCAGGGCTTGTCCTGCACATCCGCCTGCAGCCGGCCAGAGGCCTCGCCAGGCGAGCCGTCGTCAACTACGACGATCTCGACGCCGGCCGGCGCCGCGCCCACACTTTCCACCGCGCGCAGGGCCAACGCAGCGCGGTTCCAGGTGGGAATCAGGATCGAGAGAAAGACCGGTTCCTCATGCGTCATAGGCGATGATCGGAAAGAGCCTCTCCGCCTTCATTCCTGGATCGCGCCGGTCCTGCGCAGATAGGCTTGAACAGATTCCTCGAACCGTTCAAAGTCGGCTAAATTGCTCTGCAACGTCTCGTAGACCGTTTCGGCATCTACTTCCCAATAGAGATGGACGAGACGGTTGCGCATACCGACCATTTGTCGGGTTGTCAGCACGAAATCAGCGGGGATGACGCCGTTCTCAACCAGTATCACGAAGCTGTCGCCATGTGATTTCGGCGCACGCCAGTTCTGTCTCGCGATCATGTGATTGGCCACATCCACGCAGCACTCAACAGCCACCTGCAGATAGTACTTGGCTCCACCCAAGCGTCCCAAATCGCTGAGCAGTATCTTCTCAATAATCCGGGGTAGGGGCACGGCCTTGCGCCTGCCCACATGGGCGACCGCGAGGGATCGCCCCTACAAATTGAGAAGATGCGCTGAGCAGATCGGTCTTTGGCAATTGGGCCAGTTCGCGCAGGATTGTCAGGTATCGGTCCAGGTTGCGGAAAATGCCCGTCAGCTTGTTCACGTCAACCATCGCCCGATACCTCCTGGCGGCGGAAGCTAGAAGCTCTGTTCTGATAATATGCTTCACGCATCATCTTCACGACTGGTAGAAAATCGAAGTACATCTTCCGCGTTAGTACTTCATAGTCGGCGCGAGCAGCTTCATTACGATCGTAGACCAGGATGCCCTCGGTCATTATCGTGCCTTGGACAACCAACGGAGCATCGTTGATGCTCCGCACATCCACCTCGCGCAGACCGCACCCATCTTCGATCTCGGCTGCAATGCTCAGTTCCATGAGCATTCGCTGATATGGCGACAGGCCGTGGCTGGCCGTCAGGACCAGCGCCACATCAACGTCACTGTCCGACCATGCGTATCCCTCAGCGACCGAACCGTATAAGTAAGCCGCCAACACCGGCCGCTCGCCCAGGATGCGCGGCAAAACGGCCCGCAGTTGGGGCGCTACTTGATCTTGAGTCGGTGCCTGATCCAAGACAGCTTCCACTACCATACGGCCCTCCTGATAATCATATTGTATGAGAAAGCTGGAAGGATGTCAAAGAGGTTTATGCAGCCAGAGTCAGGAGGTCAGAAGGTATTTTCTCAATAACTGGGGGCCATGGAGTAGACCTGTCAGGGTTTCGAGGCTAACTCGACGCGTAAGACGCGACGTACTGGAAACGGACAGGTCTCTACCCCCGAACTCCAACGGCTGTTCCTGGTCATCTCAACGCGCCAGGGCGAGGGGGAAGAAGCGCCAGGCCCTGAACGGCTGCGTCTCGTAAGCCCCCAGGTCCACTGGCGGCAGGCTGCCCGGCGCGGGCGAGGCGAAGCGCGGGAGGCCATCCAGGTCGCGGGGCACAGACTCGGCCGTATCGCCGTCGCGATCCAGGTCGGCCGTGTCGGCCGGGACCTCCGCGTTGTCGCCGATGTCGAGCGCGGGCGAGTCGCGCCGCAGGCGCAGGTCGTCATCGGCTGTGCCGTACAGGTTGTCAGCGCCATCAGCATCCATGAACAGTGGATCGGCGTCAAGATTGCCGGCGCCGGGCCATCCGCCATCTACTAGGCTGTAGGCGACCGAGATGAAGGAGCTGCCGTCCAGGTAGATTGCGTCGCCGTCGGGCGCATAGTTGCCCCAAAGGATGCTGTTGCGCACCGTGGGGGTGGCCGCGTAGACGTTGTACAGTGCGCCGCCCTGGCTCGATGCGCGGTTCCAGCCGAAGGTCGCGTTTACGATCCACGGGCTGCACAGGCCGTAGCAGGAAAACGCGCCGCCCAACTGCGCACGGTTGCCGGTGAAAAGCGCGTTCACCAAGATGGGATCGCATTCGGTGTAGTTGTGCAGGCCGCCGCCCCAAGTACCGGCTACGTTGCCACTGAAGATGGTGTTGAATACCGTTGGACTGCTCTTGAACGTATTGACCATCCCGCCGCCGCTCAGCGCGGCCTGGTTGCCGCGAAACACGGTATCGAGTATCATCGGGTTACTGGCGGTACTGTTGTACAGACCACCTGCACCACCGCTTGCCAGATTTCCACTGAAAATGATCTTGTCCAGGAGGGGGCTGCCAGTGAGATTATACATGCCGCCGCCGTCAGTCGCCCAGTTGTCGCTGAAGATGCAATGGCGCACGGTCGGGCTGCCGTGCGAGTTCAACATACCGCCGCCTGTGCTGTAGGCATCCGTGCCATTCGCATTGCCGTCGCGGATCGTGAAGCCATCCAGCACCGCGGTCGCGTCGGTGTTGCTGCCGGTCACCACATGATAGACGTTGTCGTCGCGCACCCCTCGCTGGTTGATGTCGCCGCTCAGGATCGTGAGATTGGTGGCCCAGTTGCGCTGATCTCGGAAGGTCTCCTGGCCGCGGAAGCCGCCATAGAGCGCAACCCCGTTCTTGAGCTGAAACGTCGCCCGGCGGCTGGCGCCGGTCGTGGGCACGTACACCCCCGCCGCTGCCCAGATCTCCGTGCCGCTGGTCGCCGCGGCCAGCGCGGTTTGCAGGCTGGTGTAGGCATTAGACCACGACGAGCCGTTGTTGGCGCCTTGGGCATCGGCTTTGACGTAGATAATCTGACCATCCGCCGCGTTCACTTGCGGCGTCGCCACACCGATGAGCAACACAAACGTGAGTATGAGGAGATGGCGATCCATGGCAGAAACCTCCTTGTCGTGAGAGAGTTGATACTCGATGCCTATCCGACAGCATAATGCCTGGCATTGAGCGCATCTTGATAGATGCCTAGCAGCTCAGCGTTGCGCACCTCGGACGCGAACCGCTCGGCGTGCAGCGTGCGCGCGGCGCGGCCCATGGCGACCAGGTCCACGCCGCCCGATATCATCATCTCCAGCCGGTCTACCGCCTGATCCACGACTGTCTGAAGCTCACCGCGGTCGCGCATCTTTTCCAAATCCGCCAGGAATTCACCCCACGTGGGCCAGCGCGTACCGTAGTATTCGGAGTACGCATAGACCGGCGGCTCGATCAGATAGCCGGTGACGCCGTCCCGCACGAATTCGTCGTCGTGGTGGATGTGCGTGCTGATCGTGGGCACACCGTAGGCGCAGGCCTCCATGATGGGCACGGCCGAGTCGCTGTAGCACGGGATGAACAACACGTGCGCGGATCGGAAGAGCCGGGTCTTCAGGCTGTCGCTCATGCGCGGCGTGTCATAGACCACCACCCCTTCGGGCAGCGGGTAGTCGGCCGGGACCATCTGCGAGACGACGATCATGCGTACACGTGCGCCGTGCCGGTCCCGCAGCACCCGAAAAGCCTCCAGCGCCTCTGGAATGCCTTTGTCCGAGAAGCGACTGGCGATGGACAAGATGGTGAACGGCTCCGGGTCAGGCCGCGGATATTCCCCCTGAGAAGGAAAGCAAGGATAGAGATAGTCGAATTTCGGCCACAGATCGGACCTGAGATAGCGCCGCGAGTGATCGCGCAGGCCCGCGCTGTAGGTGAAGACGAAGCGACACCTCTCATGTTCCACCAGCCGGTTGATCGAGTCCAGGTTGTGCAACCCATGTTCCCAGCGCGTGATGTCGCCGGCCAGGGCCAGGATATGCTCGCACTCGATCACGCACGCCTTCCGCAGGGGGAACGGTACGGCGTTGATCCAGTGGCAGAGGGCCGCCAGCGGGTACGATGTGTAGCGCAGCGGCGGATGCGTCTCGTAGGTGCGCCAGATGTTGTGCAGCTTGATCCGGTAGTGGGGCAGGTACACCTGTGGCTTTTCGCCCCAGCCGCGGACCGTGAGCCCGACCAGATCGGACAGGCGATCCCACTGGTGAAACGCCTGGCCGTATCTGCTCACCAACCAGCGCCGCGCGCCCAATGGGAGCCTCTGGCCGATGGCGCGGCGCAGCGCCCACACACGACTTGCCGTTACCCGTTGCCCTGTTTCCGGCATATTGACCTTCAGTCTCTGCTCGCAGCCTCGATGATGCCGCCGATCGAGATACCCTGTTCCGCTCGCAACGCATCCTGGCCGGCCGCCCGATAGACGGCCGTTTGCGTCAGGCGCAGCGGCGTGAAACGCACCGGCCGGCCCCAGCCCGCCAGCGTCTCCGCGACCGCGCTCCCGAGGCCGCCGAGGCCGTGTTCTTCCACGGTGACGATCCGCCCCGTGCGTTCGGCAGCGCGGACGATCGCGGCCCGATCGAGCGGCTGCAGCGTGGGCATGCTCAGCACCTGCACAGAACGGCCTCCCTGCGCCAACTCGTCCGCCGCCTTGGCAGTGAGAGCCAGCGCGCCGCCCGTGCCGATCAGCGTCACATCCGAGCCATCACGCAGAGTGATCGCCGCGCCGATCTCGAAGGGGGGCGGCTCACGGTGCACGATCGGCTCGCCCGCCTTGCCCAACTGGAGAAAGCATGGCCCTGACCACGCGGCCGCGGCCTGGGTGGCCAGTCGCGCCTCCACCGGGTCGCCCGGCGCCAGCACGACCATGTTGGGCAGGCTGCGCATGAGAGCGAACAACTCGACCGCGTGATGCGAATAGCCAGCCGAGCCATAGGCGAACCCGCCGCCCACCGCCACGATCTTGACATTAAGATTGTGATAGCACACGTCATTGCGGATCTGCTCCAGGCAGCGCGTGACCGGGAAATTGGCGATGGAGTAGGTGAAGACGACCTTGCCGCACAACGCCAGGCCAGCCGCCAGACCCGTCATGTTCTGCTCGGCGACGCCCACGTTGACGAAACGCGCGGGGAAGCGTTCGGCAAAGCGTTCCAGCACCGAGAACCCCAGGTCGCCGCAGATCAGCCAGATGCGCGGGTCATGTTCGGCCAGTTCAAGCAGCGCCTCGCTGAACGCAGTCCTCATCCGCTTGCCTCCAGCCCTTCGACTTCGCTCAGGACAAGCTCGGCCAATGCCTGGGCTAACTGCGCGGGGTTGGGCGACCGATAGTGCCACGCGAGCTGACCCTCCATGAAGCTGACCCCCTTGCCCTTGACGGTGTGTGCGATCACGACGTTTGGCCGGCCTGGTTCAAACGGAATCTCGGCCAGAACCGCCGCGATCTGATCGTGGTCATGGCCGTCAATCTCACGCACGACCCAACGAAACGCCCGCCATTTGTCGGCCAACGGCTCCAGGTCAAGCACCTCTTTGACGCTGCCGAAACTCTGGATCTTGTTGTAGTCCACGATGGCGATGAGGTTGTCCAGCCGATGTTGCGGCGCGAAGAGAATCGCTTCCCAATTCGACCCTTCGTCAAGCTCGCCGTCGCTCAGCAGCACGAAAACCCGATAGGGCCGATTCTCCCGCTTGCCCGCCAGCGCCATCCCGCAGCTGACCGGCAACCCGTGGCCGAGGGAGCCGGTGGAGAGCTCGACGCCCGCCGCGTGATGGCTGGCATGGCCCAACAGGAGCGAGCCATCCTGGGCATAGGTCGCGAGCCATTCCTGCGGAAAGAAGCCAGCCTCGGCCAACACTGCATACAAGATCGCCGCAGCGTGGCCCTTGCTCAAGATGAAGCGGTCGCGATCGGGCCAGGCGGGATGCTGTGGATCCACGCGCAGCACGCGACCGTAAAGCACAGCCAACAGATCGGCCATGCTGAGGCACGAGCCGATGTGTGAAGCATTGGCCGCGTGCACCATGCGGAGGGCGTGGCCGCGTATCAACCGGGCCAGAGCAAGCGTATCGTGCTGCACAGTATCCTCGTCAAGGGGTGTGCCAGGCGATGGTGCGCCGAATGGCCTCTGGCAGGCTGACTGTCTGCTGCAACCCCAGCTCGTGGCGCGCTCGCGCCACCGAAGGCACATAGCGTTCGGCAGGCCGGCCGGGTGTAGCCGCCTGGGCGATCTGCACCTCTGGCCGCAGACTGCCCGCCGATCGGCCGGCCGTGGCCGGGAAGCAGTCGGCCACTGCACGGGCCAGGTCGCCGATCGTGATCGCCTGCTCCGAGCCGACGTTGTACGGCCGGCACGGCTCGCCGCGCAGCAGGATGGTCCACAACCAGGCGGCCAGGTCGGCTGCGTACAGATAGGAACGATAGGCCGCGCCATCTCCTGTCACCCGAATCGGTCCGCCAGCCAACGCATCGCGAATGAAGTTGCCGGCTGCGTATTGGGCGTCCAACGGCAGATATGGGCCGATGAACGCGAACCCGCGGGCGATCTTGGCCGGCACGCCGTGGCGCCGAGCATAGAGCGCACACAACAGCTCGGCCGCGCGTTTGCCCTCGCCGTACGCGGCGCGCGGGTCAAGAGGATTGGGCGCGCCCTGGTACTCTTCGGACAGGTGAGATACCTCGGCCGGCTGCCGGCCATACACCGCGCCCGAGCTGGTCAAGAGAAAACTCTTCGCGGTGCACAAGTGCGCGAACCCCAGGACGCGTCGCGTGCCGGCGACAAGCGTATCCCACACGGCCAAAGGGCCTGCCGTCGTCAGGGTCGGGCTGGCGTCTCCGGCGGCGTGGATGACATACGCGAACGCGCCGGCCGGGAAATCGCATGAGAGAATGTCTCCTGGCCAGAGCTCGATGGCCGGGTGCGCGGCCAGGCGTGGCGCTTTCGCCCGGAACTTGACCGGCGAGCGCGTCAGGGTGACGACGCGCGCGGCCAGGTTCAGCCGATCATTGGCCCACGCAAAGGTCTCCAGTAGCCAGCAGCCGAAGAAGCCGGTGCCGCCGGTGATGAACACCCGTTGCCCGCGCAATCCATCCCACAGGCCTTCGGTGTGGGTGAGCACATGGTCGAGATCTTGCGCCAGTGGGTTGCTCATCGCATCCAGTTTCTCACTCCCACGCGTCAATCCGAATAGCATCGGCGGTGATGCCGCGGCGGCGCAGATCAGCGGCCAGCGTCTTCAGCATGGCCGGCGGGCCGGACAGGTAGAAGGTTACCTGGCTCGGCGCGGTGATATGTGGCCAGATCGCCTCCACCGACAAGCGGCCCGGGACAGCCCCAATCTGGCTACTCTCGTCATCCGGACGCTCGACGAAGTAGAACCGCTGCAAACTCGGCACATCGGCGGCGCGCCGTTCCAGCATCTCTCGGTACAACAACAGCGAAGCAGTGCGCGCTCCGTGAGCGAGACGAACTCGAGACCCGAGCTCGGGCGTCAGGCCATCCAGGAACGCCGTGAAGGCGGTAATGCCCGTGCCGCCCGCAAAGAGCACGACATCGCTCGCGTCCTCGATCACGAACTCGCCGTAAGGCAGCTTGACCCAGACCTGCCTTCCCTCGACCAGTTCGCGCTCCATGCGCGCGGTAAAGCGGCCGCGCACTGAATAGGAGATGCGCAGCAGGTCGCGCTGGGCCGGCGTGCTGGCGATGGAGAAGACGCGCGATTCGGGCCAGAAGCCGCTCGGATCGTAGTCATCGAGCGCCAGGTGCAAGAATTGGCCGGGCCGGAAACGCGGCGCGGACCGCTCCGGCCGCAGCTCCACGGTGTAGACGTGTTCGCCGTGGTCAACGATGCGCTCAACTTGACAGCGGAGCTTCTGGGTAGTCGGCATGGGATGATCTGCTCAATGACTGCTAGAGCCGGCGACAATGATGTCCAAGGCCTGCGCCTCAATCTCAGCCTGATTGACCATCTGTCCCAAGGCGATATCGTCATAGATGCCGCCGTAAGCCTCCAACGAAGCATTTTCTAAAGCGGACTGATAGGTCTCAGCAATGATCTCACTCAGTTCAGCCTCGCTGAGATAGCTTCCACCGGAGCTACGACGTTGATTGACATAGGCGATTTCACGCGCGGCATTACGGATGGAGACATCCCAAGAACGCGTCGTGCGCTTCTCCGCGGCCTGTTTGATCAGATGAAGTAAGAGGAGCCTGACGTAACTGCGAATCTTGTTGATCTTGTCTTCTCTGCTCATCTCTTCCAACTCTATCGCCAGGGCCAGCGCATCATCGTAGCGTCCTTCTTCCAAGTGCTGTCTGAGGGTCAGGATTTCTTCCATAGCTTCAGGTCCTCACGCGCTCACCGCGCATAAACCTAGCGAAGACGTCTCCTACATAATCCAGTTGCACGTCATCCAGCCCCGGATAGACGCCGATGAAAAAGGTATCGCGCATCACGATGTCGGTATTCGCCAGATCGCCCACCACGCGATGCGGGATGTCCCGATAGGCCGGATGGCGCAGCAGGTTGCCGCTGAACAGGTTGCGCGTCTCGATCCGGTTCGCCTCCAGGAAGCGGGTCAGCTCGTTGCGGGTGAAGCCGGCGTCCTCTCGCACGGTGAGCACGAAGCCGAACCACGACGGGTCGGCGGCCGCGGGGGCGTGCGACAGCAGCAGCCGATCCTCATAGGGCTGCAGCAGCGCGGTCAGCCGGCTGAAGTTGGCCTTGCGCCGGGCGATGAAGGTTTCCAGCTTCGCCAGTTGCGCGCAGCCGACCGCCGCCTGCATGTCCGTCACCTTCAGGTTATAGCCGATATGGCTGTAGACGTATTTATGATCGTAGCCGAACGGCAGGCTGCCGAACTGCTGGCCGAAGCGTACCCCGCAGGTGTTGTTCTCGCCGCCCGCGCAATAGCAATCGCGGCCCCAATCGCGCACGGAGCGGCCGATGCGCGCCAGCAGCTCGTCGTCGGTGATGACGCAGCCACCCTCGCCCATCGTGATGTGATGCGCGGGGTAGAACGAGACGGTCGCCAGGTGGCCGAACGTGCCGGTGAGCCGCCCGCGCCAGCGAGAGCCGAGCGCGTCGCAGTTATCCTCGATCAGCCACAGATCATGCTTGCGGGCGAGCTGCGTCGCCACATCCAGATCGAACGGGACACCCATCGTGTGCGCCATCATGATCGCCCGCGTCTTGGGGCCGACCGCTTCGGCCAGACGTTCAGGGATGGCCGTGTAATCGCCCAGGTTGACATCCACAAAGACCGGCGTAAGCTGGTTTTGCACCAGCGGCGCGACAGTGGTCGGGAAGCCGGCCGCCACAGTGATCACCTCGTCGCCGGGCATCAGCCGCCGGTCGCCCAACTTGGGCGAGGTGAGCGCAGTGGCCGCCACCAGGTTCGCCGACGAGCCGGAGTTGACCAGCAGTGCG
>VGOD01000100.1 GCA_016876015.1 Chloroflexota bacterium | reverse complement strand
TTTCTTCTATCAGTTGGGCGGCGGCTACCTGGACATCTTCCGTGGTCTGGGGTCGGAAGCGATCGGCTACTACGCACGGCAGTTCGGGCTGGGCCAACTCTCGGGCATCGAGCTGCCCGGCGAGACGCGCGGCCTGGTGCCCGATGCAAAATGGAAACGGCTCAACTATCGCGAGAACTGGCTGACCGGCGACACGTACAATATCAGCATCGGCCAGGGCTTTGTGCTGGCGACGCCGCTGCAGATGGCCAACGCCACCGCGGTCATCGCCAATCGTGGCTATCTATATCAGCCGCAACTGGTAGACCACATCACGGACGCGGAAGGAAAGGTCATCCGTGGTTTTCAGCCTAAATTGATCCGCGAGGTGGCCGTGGATGCCGCGCACCTGGACACCGTGCGCGAGGGCATGTACGGCGCGGTGAACTGGCCGCAGGGCACCGCGCCGCTGGCGCGCCTGCCGGGCATCGCGATCGCCGGCAAAACCGGCACGGCCGAGTTTGCGCGCGATTGGGACAAGGACGGCCAACCGGACCGCGACCAACGGGATAATCTGCCCACGCACGCCTGGTTCACTGCGTTCGCGCCCTATGGCGATCCCGAGATCGTGATCGCAGTCTTCGTCAATAACGGCGGCGAGGGCTCGACGGTCGCTGCGCCCGTGGCAGCGCGCGTCCTTCGCGCCTATTTCCGGTTGGATGCGGAGGGATAGAGGTTGCGGTTAAGGTTGAGGTTGGGTAGAGAATGAGATCGGTTCTGTGGCGGCGTTTCGATTGGTATCTGCTAAGCCTGGCGCTGGCGCTCGGCGGCTTCGGCGTGCTGATGATCGCCAGCGCGCTCTCCGGCAATGAAGTGCTGGCCTCGTGGCCCTGGCGTCAGGCCGGCTTCCTGGTCGTGGGGCTGGGATTGCTGTTCTTGACCGCGGCGCTAGACTATCGTCTGCTGGCCAGCATCACCTATCCGGTCTACCTGGCGCTGCTCGGCCTCTTGGGCGTCATCTCGGTGGTCGGCACGGTCGCGGGCGGCGCGCAACGTTGGCTGGCCATGGGTGAGTTTCTGCTCCAACCATCCGAGCTGATGAAGCTGGGCGTGATCTTGACGCTGGCTCACTTCCTTTCGACCCGCCAGGCCAAGATGGAGAGCTTCTTGACCCCGCTGATCGCGGCGCTGCTGCTCGCGCCGGCTGTGGTTTTGATCTACCTGCAACCCAACCTGGGCACGGCGCTGAGCCTGGTATTCATCGGCGCGGCGATGCTGTTCGTGGGTGGGTTGCGCTGGCGTCACGCCCTGCTGATGGTTCTGACGGTCGTCGCTGGCGCGGTTCTGGCCTGGCGGTATGCGCTGCAGGACTACATGAAGGATCGCATCCTGATGCTTGTCACGCCGCACGCGGTCTCGGCGGCCGACCGCTACAACGTGGACCAGGCCATGATCAGCATCGGCTCTGGCGGTTGGCTTGGCCGCGGGCTGTTTCGAGGATCGCAAAGCCAACTGCACTTCTTGCGTATCCGGCATACCGACTTCATCTTTTCGGTGACGGCCGAGGAGCTTGGGTTCGTCGGCGCATTGCTGTTGATCGCGCTGCTGGCGCTGCTTCTTCTGCGCCTGGTACACGTCGCCAGCATCGCACGCGACGCGTATGGCCGCTTGATCGTCACCGGCGTGACGGTCATGATCCTCTTCCAAGTCACGGTGAACGTCGGCATGAACCTGAACATCATGCCGGTCGCGGGCATCCCCTTGCCCTTTATCAGCTATGGCGGCAGCGCGCTCTGGACCATGCTGATCGGCGTCGGCCTGGCCGAGAGCGTGGCCATGCGCTATCGGAAGATCGAGTTCGAGTGAGGGATTTCTGATTTTGGATTTCGCCCGCCCTGGCCGGTCCAGGGGATTGTGGATTGCCGATCTGCCATTTGCAATTTTCGGGCCTTTCGCGACGGCCGCAGTGTGCTCTCTGGCAGGCTCACATGATCTCGCATTTGCGTAGACTGCTGCTGATCTGGTTCGCGACCCTGATGTTGGTGGGGTGCTCGCAGCCGACGCCGACCCCGGCGCTGCCGACCGCGAGTGCGAGTGCGATAGCCTCCCCGACGGGGACAGCCTCCCCATCGGGGACGGCCACGACCGTCGCAGCGATCCCAACCCACACGCCGGGCGCCAGTGCGACAGCCTCCCCGACGGGGACAGTCTCGCCGGCGGGGACGGCCACGGTCCCGGCCGGGTGGCTCAAGCGCGAGACCGCCAACCTGGTCATCTGGCTGCCGGCGAACTGGGAGGCGCTGGAGGTAACTCAGACAGACGCCGAAACTCTCTTCGGCGACTTCCAGAAGCGCAATCCCGACCATGCGAAGGTCATTGGCAACGCGCAGGCATTGCAGGGCGTCTCGTTATGGGCCTTCAACACGCGGAGCGCGGAGCCAGGCCCCTGGACCGGCCAGGGCGGGCTGGTGGACAACCTGAACATCCGGCGCACGCCGCTGGGCGGCCAGACGCCGACCGTGCAGAGCGTTCTGGACGCCATCGTGAGCCAGTATCGCCAGCTTGGGTTCACGGTCCACCAGTCAGCCGCCGACCTGCGGATCGGCGGCCGGCCGGCCGGCCGGATAGAATACAACTTCCCGGTGACTGCGGCCAACGGCCAGCAGATCAGTGCGGAAGGCGTGCAATACCTGGCGATCTCGGACACAGCTTTGTGGGTGCTCAGCTTCACGGCCGGCCCCGGCCAGAAAGCCATTCTCGCCTCTGTCTTCGAGGCCAGCGCCCTATCATTCCAGGAGAAACCCAACCCATGACCAGCAGACCAGTCCGCGTGCGCATGGCGCCCAGCCCGACCGGCTATTTCCACCTGGGCAGCGCACGCACGGCGCTCTTCAACTGGCTCTACGCGCGCCACACCGGCGGCGCATTCATCCTGCGCATCGAGGACACTGATCGCACGCGCCTTGTGCCGGACTCGCTGCAAGACATCATGGATAGCCTGCGTTGGTTGGACCTGGATTGGGACGAGGGCCCGGAGGCCGGCGGCAGACATGGCCCCTACTTCCAGTCGCAACGCCTGCCGCTCTATCATGGGTGGGCCGAGCGACTGGTGCAGCAGGGCCATGCGTACCGCTGCTATTGCTCCGAGGAACGTCTGGCCGCCCTGCGCCAGGAGCAGCTGGCGCGCAAGGCGCCGGTGATCGGCTACGACCGGCAGTGTCGTAGCCTGACCACTGCGCAACGGGCCGAACGGGAGGCGACCGCCGCGGCGCACGTCATCCGCTTTGCGATGCCCACGGAGGGAGAGACCCGCTTTGTGGATCTGCTGCGCAAGATCAAGCCATTCGACAACGATCATTACCGCGATCCCATCATCATCAAGTCCGACGGGTTCCCGACCTATCATTTCGCCAACGTCATTGACGATCACTTCATGGAGATCACCCACATCCTGCGCGGAGACGAGTGGCTCTCGAGCGTGCCGCTTCACGTGAACCTGTACAACGCCCTCGGCTGGGAGGTTCCCGTCTTTGCGCATCTGCCGCTCATCCTCGACCCCAGCGGCGTGGGCAAGCTGAGCAAGCGCAAGAAGAGGGGCGAGGGGGACGAGGAGTTGCTGACCTACATCCGCGAGTATCGCGCGGCTGGCTATCTGCCCGAAGCGATGTTCAACTTCCTGGCGATCATGGGCTGGTCCTACAGCCCCAACACGGACGTCTTCGATCGCGAGCAGGCCATTGCGAAGTTCGACATCGCGGACATCAACGCAGCGGCCGGCGCGCTGCCGATGACCAAGCTGAACTGGATGAACGGGCTCTACATCCGCGAGCTCGAACCCGCCGACCTGGCCGAGCGGTTGCTGCCGTTCTTGGGCGCAGCAGTGGACATGGCGGATGATGAGCTGCGCAACCATGCGGCGCTGCCGCTCCTCGTGCCCATGATGCAGTCGCGGCTGGTCACCCTGAACGACGCCGGCGAGCTGGTGGATTTCGTGTTCGCGCAGGAGATCCGCTACGATCCGCAGATGCTCATCGCGAAGGGTCTCGACGCAGCAGGCTCGCTGACGGCCCTCGCCGCCGCGCGCCAGCTTCTGGCCGAATTGCCCTTCGAGGAATCCGCGCTCGAGCAGCCGATGCGCGACCTGGCCGACCGTTTGGGCCTGAAGCCCGGCCAGCTTTTTGGGATCTTGCGTGTGGCTATCACCGGCAAGAACGTCGCGCCGCCCCTCTTCAGCAGCATGATCGCCCTGGGGCGGGATCGCGCCCTGGCGCGCTGCGCGCGGGCCGAGGAGTTGCTGCGAGGGGTGATGGGGTGACAAGGTGACAAGGTGATGGGGTGACGGGGTGAGAGGGTGATGGGGTCAGATGCGAATCACGATTGACTATACGCCGGCGGTGCGGCAGGGTGCCGGGATTGGTCGCTACACACGCAGCCTGGTGGCGGCGTTGGCCGAGTATGATCGACAGAACGAGTATACCTTGTTCTGCGCAGGCGTGCGGCCGGCAGGCGCTGCCTGGCCGGGCAACTTCGGCGTGCGCCACAGCCGCATCCCCGCGCGCTGGCTGAGTGCGGCCTGGCACCGGCTGGGCGTGCCGCTGGCGGCCGAGCGCCTCGCCGGCAAGTGCGACGTCTTCCACTCGGCTGATTTCACCCTGCCGCCGCTGGACGCCGCGGCCGGGGTCGTCACGGTGCACGATCTCTCGTTCTTGCGCGTGCCGCAGTGCGCCGACCCGAAGCTGCGTGCTTTCCTCGAAGGCGTCGTGCCGTGTGCTGTCCGGCGCGCCGACCGCGTGCTCGCCGATTCGCAGAGCACGGCTGACGACCTGGCGGACCTGCTCGGGGCGCCGGCCGAGAAGATCAGCGTCGTGCCCGGCGGCGTCGAGCCGCGCTTTCGCCGCGTGCGCGACGCGGAACAACTTCGGCGGGTGCAAGCGCGCTACAGGCTGCCGGAGTGGTTCATCCTGTCGGTGGGAACGCTGGAACCGCGCAAGAACTTCCCGCAACTGATCTCGGCCTATGCCCAGTTGCGACGCCAGACTGGTCTGCCCCACGAGTTGGTGATCGCGGGCAAGCCGGGCTGGCTCTATCAGGAGATCTACGATCGGGTGAAAGACGAGGGGCTGACCGAGCACGTTCACTTGCCCGGCTTCATCGCAGACGAGGATTTGCCGGCGCTCTACACGCTGGCCGACCTGTTCGTGTTTCCGTCGCTCTATGAGGGCTTCGGCCTGCCCCCTCTCGAGGCGATGGCTTGCGGCGCGCCCGTGGTCGTCAGCGACAACTCCAGCCTGCCGGAGGCCGTAGGGAACGCTGCGCTGCTCGTCAAGGCGGAGGATCAGGAGGCGCTCACCGATGCGATGGCGCGCATCCTGGGCAACGCCAACCTCCGGGCGCGACTGACCGACCTGGGTCGCGCCCAAGCCGCACGCTTCACCTGGCGCAACTCAGCCGAGAAGCTGCTAGAGGCGTATCAGAGGGCCGCTGAGGATGCGTAACGCCGCACGCCGCCGGGTGATCTCGCCCTGGCTCCTTCTCATCATCGCCAGTTTGATCGCGGCGGCTGGTGTCTTCGGCCCGTGGACACCGCATCCGGCCGCGGGGCTGGTGATCACCGGGGTTGACCTGGGCGAATATGTCAAGTTCCTGCCAGAGGTCGCGTCGGGGCAGATCCCGATTCGCCGCGAGCTGTTCTATCTCCCGCTCGTGGCCGCCAGCGTCAGCGCCAGCTTGCTGGCCAGCCGTCGCGCCCTGCCGATGTGGGCGCGCGCGGTGTTGGCGATGTGCGCTGCGCCGCTGGCGCTGGCGATGTTGCCGCCAGCCTGGAGCCCGGCCGTGTTGCGACTGCCCGAATTCCGCGTACAGGTGATCGCCATTCTGGGCTGCCTGGCGCTGCTGCCAGCCCTCGTCGTCACCCGCTTCTTGCCCGATCGTCTCGTGCTGGGCATCATCGCGCTGCTGGCTCTGGCTGCGGCCGTGGCGCCGGCGTGGAGCTTCTTGCAGGTCCAGCCCCTCATCGCAGCCCTCTACCGCCGGCCCTTGCCCCTGGGCTGGGGTTTCTGGGCCTCTCTGGTCGGCAACCTGGCCCTCGCGACGATCGCCCTGGCCCCTGGACCGGCCCCAGGGCGGGCAATGCGTTCGAGCGCCGCGGCGGGCATGGGCGCCCCTGGACCGGCCCCAGGGCGGGCTATGCGCTGCACTGGCACATTGACTACTTGACGGCGATCTGGCCGACTATTGCTGTTTTCGCGGCCCCCCACGCTGCCGAGACATCGTTGCCAACTTTCCGAAAGTTGGCAACCTGACTAAGGGGAGTCGCGAATGCGCCTGGGTGCGACGACTGCTGGCGTTGCCGTCCGCGAGCGCAGCCATCCCTCGCTTCGCCCGCCCTGGGGCCGGTCCAGGGGCAGCAGCGACTGCCGGGAGGGGTGTCCAGCCCACCTCATCCGCCTGCCGGATGACTTCGAGCTGGGCCGCTTGCCCCATCTCTTGCGGGAGACCGAATAACTATTGTTATGGAAAGCATCTACACCAGGCTCGTAGAACTCCTGGCGGCCGGCGAGACCGTCGCGGTGGCCACGATCATCGCGGTGCGCGGCTCGGTCCCGCGCGAAGTCGGCGCGAAGATGATCATCCATCCGTTCGGCCAGCACGTGGGCACGGTGGGCGGGGGCTGCGGCGAGGCGGACGTGATCCGCGCGGCCCTGGACGTGATCCAAACCGGCCAGCCAGCCATCGTGCGCGTGGACTTGACCGAGGACATCTCCATGCAGGCGCTCGGCGTGTGCGGCGGCATCATGGACGTGTTCGTGGCGCGGGCGACAGGACAATCGCAAATCGCAAATCGCAAATCGCAAGATGGGTCATTCTCCGGGTCTCATCCTTTATCGCGTTATCAGGCGCTTCTCGAATCCATGGGCAGCCGTGAGCCAGTCGCGCTGGCGACGGTCGTCAGCGGCCCCAACGCGGGCCGAGAGGCCGTGATCTGGCTCGATCGGTCCCCGCTCGGCAGCCTGGGACTGGACGCGCTGGAACCCCAGGTCATCGCCGATGCCCAGGCCGCTCTCCGCAGCCGCCAGCACAAGCTTCTGCGTTACAACCTTTCACTACCTGATACCCAATACCCAGTACCCAATCTACCGATCTACCAACCTACCGTCTTCGTCGAGGTGCAGCGCCGCGCGGCCGAGCTGCTGATCGTCGGCGCAGGCCACATTGCCGTGCCGCTGGCGCAAATGGCGAGCCTGTGCGACTTCGCCGTCACGGTGCTGGATGATCGGCCGAGCTTCGCCAACCCGGACCGCTTTCCGACAGCCCGGAAGGTGATCGCCGCGCCGCTGGCAGAGACCGTAGCAGAACTGCCGCTCGACCAGGACAGCTTTGTCGTGTTGGTCACGCGCGGGCACAGCCACGATGTCGAATGCCTGCTCCAGGTCCTCGACCGACCCGTAGCCTATATCGGCATGATCGGCTCGCGACGCCGGGTCAAAGCGGTGTTCGAGCTGCTGGCGACCGAAATGGGGATTGACCGCGCCAAATTCGCTCGCGTCCACGCGCCGATCGGCCTGGACATCACCGCGCGCACCCCCGGCGAGATTGCGGTCAGCATCATGGCGGAGATCGTCAGCGTCCTGCGCGGCGGGTCAGCCGGGTCGCTGTCGAGGAGGGGGGACGCGGGGACGGGGGGACACGGGGACGCGGGGATGGGGGGATGGCGTGTCTCTCCTCGCTCTTTCCCATGACATCGCGCCCTGAGCTTGTCGAAGGGTCTCCCTCCATCGCCTGCTCCTCGTGGTCGTGTTCGCGCAGGTCGATTTCATGTTGCAGAGATGACCACGCCTCGGCAGTGAAACCTGCGCCCCTGGACCGGCCCCAGGGCGGGCTGGACGAAGCCGCAGCGCGGCTCGATCCGATCACCGAGGCGCGGCTGGAACGCGCGATTGACAGGCTCCTCGCTCGCCTGCCCTCTCTCCCCTGGACCGGCCCCAGGGCGGGCTGGCAGCCCACCCGCGGCTGTCAGAGGAGTCGCTCAGGGAATCGCAGTTGGGCGAGGTCACTCGGCCGAAGCCCCTGGAGGCAACGACCGCCATCATCATCGCCCACCGTTTGGCCACCCTCCAGCGCGCCGACGACATCCTGCTCCTGGAAGGAGGCCGCGTGGTCGAATTTGGCCCACGCGCCCGGTTGGCCGCCGACCCCACATCGCGCTTCTGCGGCCTGCTGCGAACGGGACTGGAAGAGGCGCTCGCGTGAGCATCAGAGAGGAGCTACAACCATGAAGATCAGGCAAGTGCGTGCGGCCGGCTTGCGCGGCGCGACGCCCGAGGGAGGCTGGGCCAACGAAATCCGGCCCGAGGACTGCGTCCACACTCTGGTTGTGGTGGACACCGACGAGGGTCTGACTGGCATCGGCAGCGTCTTTTCTAACGACGACCTGGTCAAGGCCGCGCTCAAGACGTTGGAGCCGTACTACCTGGGCGAGAACGCGCTGGAGCCAGAGCGGGTCAGCGAGAAACTGCACCAGAATACCTTCTGGCTGGGCCGCGGCGGTTCGATCACCCACGCCATCAGCGGGATAGACATCGCGCTCTGGGACATCCTCGGCCAGGCGACCGGCCAGCCGATCGGCCGGCTGCTAGGCGGACGCTACCGGGAGCGCGTGCGGCCCTACGCTTCGCTTCTGATGACCGAACCGGAACGCATGGCCGATCCGGTGTTGGCGGTGCAGGCATTGGGCTTCCGGGCGATCAAGATCGGCTGGGGGCCTTTTGGCCGGCGGGATGCTGCGACCGACGAAGCGATCGTGTGCGCGGCGCGCGCGGCGATCGGGTCTGACTGTCTGCTGATGGTGGATGCCGGGGGGAGCGACGCTTTCTGGGGTCAGGGCTACAAGTGGGCGCTACGCACCGCGCACATGCTGGCCGACTACGATGTGTACTGGTTCGAGGAGCCTCTGAAGCCGGATGCACTGGCGGACTTCATCGCCCTGCGCCGGGCTGCGGGGCTGCCCATCTCGGGCGGCGAAGTGCTGACACGACGCCAGGCGTTCCAGCCGTGGTTGGAGGCCGGCGCGTTCGACATCATCCAGCCTGACGTGACCAAGGTGGGCGGCATCAGCGAAGAACGACGCATCGCGTGGATGGCCCAGGAGCACGGCGTGCGCTTCATCCCCCACGGCTGGAACACGGCCGTCGGACTGGCCGCCGACCTGCAACTGGCATCCGCCTTCCCCGATACCGACCTGGTGGAGTTCATCTTCGGCTCGCCCTACATTGACCACCTGGCGGATGGAGGCTGGCGGCTGGATGCCGATGGCATGTTGCCGATCCCAGATGCGCCGGGCCTCGGGCTGCGCCTCGATCCCGATGCCGTGCACAGGTATACTGGCGGCCAGCTCCAGTTACCCGCTGCGCAGATCTAGTCGGCGCGACGCCGCGCCCTGTCACCCATTCGCCGTGTCACCATTGTCCCGATAAATCCGGCGCAGATCCTCGGGGGTCCGAGCGGTCTTCAGATGCTCCTGGACGGCGCGCAGCAACGACAGCCTGGATAGCCTTTCAATTTCCGGAAACAGCCGCAGGCCCTCTGCCCCAAATCGCAAATCCAGGCCGAAAGAGATGGCGTCCAGAACTCCCTGCCTGATACCTTCCTGCAGTCCTTCTTGCCGCCCCGCCAGGAGCCCCTCCTGCCGCCCCTCCAGGAGCCCCTCCTGCCGCCCCTCCTGCCGGCCCTCCTGCCGGCCCTCCTGCCGGCCCTCCTGCCGGCCCTCCTGGCGACCCACCTGCCGGCCCTCTTGCAACCACTCTTCCTTCACCAGTTCATAGAAGTACGACTGCATCATCAGATCCCTCCTGCGTGACACCAATTGCCTGGTCAACTCTCTGGACACCAACCCCGCCAATATCGCCATCCCCGTCAACATGTCGGCCTTGTCCCCGCGCGGCAGGGGACTGTCGTAGAGCAACTGCTCAGCCGCCATGGTCAGCTCGCCGCCCCCGCGCATCACCGGTACAAACGGCAGCAGATTCACGATCGGCGGCTGGACGACCGCGGCCGCCTCCAACTCGTAGACCCGCACCAGTCGATAGCGGAAGCTGACCTCGCGATCCCGGTAACGCTCCTGCGCCGCGTGCGACGGCCGCAGCAGCAGCACGCATGACAGCGCGTCCGTAATGCGTTCCTTGAGGATGTGCCGGCAGCGATACTCCAACAGCCGCACCGGCACGTCCCATTCCCATTCGCTCTGCAGCTCCAACACCACCAGCCGGCGCCGGCCGCGGGCATCGGTGACCATGAGCGGCGCGTCGCTGCTGCGCAGGGTTGCGGTCTGTTGCGGCAACTCCTCGACCAGCGTGCTCTCGACCACCGCCAGGCCCAGGAAATGCTCCAGGATCGCGCGGTGGCTCTTTTCGATCAACACCTTGGCCGCGATGTCGTATTCCATGACGCGCTCCCTCACGCAGATTATACCCCCAAAGCCAGCTTCTGCCAACCTCCTCCGCGGCGCCTGGTAATGCCAGGAGCGATCGGGCTGCGCGGCGTCATCGCCGCGGCTTGGGCAGGCAGACCAGACGTTTCACGTTGCGGCGCGCTCGGTATATTCCCACATCAACGCCAGGAAATCGCGATACTGCGCCAGCGACACCCCCGGCGGGGTCTGGTGATCCACGCTGGGGATGAAGCCGCCCAGTCGCATCACCGGCAGCAGCCGCTCCCACTCACCGCGCATCGCCTCGACCCCCTGGTTCATCGTCATCTTGTCGAACGCGCCGATGATGGCGAAGCGCGGGTGGTTGGCGCGCACGCGGGCGATGTCCACGCCCGACTGCCGCTCCCACGGCAGCAGCCCATCTATGCCGCCCTCGATGAACCACGGCAGACAACGCTCGACGTTGCCGTCCGAATCCACCATCGGGACCACGTTCATCTTGCGGATGATGGGCGTGAGTTCCTGGTAGTACGGCGTCAGGAACTCCCGGAACGCGGTCCCGGAGAGCATCGGCCCGTGGTTGTAGGAGAGGTCTTCGGCGAAGGTCATGAACTCCGGCTCGATGACGTTCGCGATGCCTTCCAACAGATACTTGTTGAACGCCAGGAGGTCAGCATTGATGCGGTGGAGCAGAGCGGGCTGGTCGTGGAAGGCGAAGAGGTGGCGCTCGATCCCCAGCAGGGTGCGCGGGAACCAGAAGAAGCCGTTGAGGGTGAACCAGACGGCCAACTCGCCGCGCTTGTGGCGCTCGCGCACCTCCGGCGGGAAGGCTGCGTCCCAGTTGATTTCGGGATAGAGGTGCTCTCGGATCGCCTCGTAGCTCGCCATGTCGCTGACGGGGCCTTGCCCGTGGCCGGCCGGCCGGGGAAAGGTCGGCTTGTGGATCGGGAACCAGGATTGCCAGGCGGGATCGAGGCCGAAATGCTCCATGATGGCGACGACGCCGGCCTCGCCGGACGGGCGCTCGGCTGGCAGCCCCTCCCCCTCCCAGCGGCGGATCGTCTGATCCCACCAGGTGGCCCACTCGAAGCGGGGCAGGCGGTCTACTTTCTCGAAACATAACGTGGAACGGAAACGGTCGCGGTTGTTCAAGGCGTACTCCGTGCGCGCGGTAGAATATCAACGACACGCAGTATACCACCAATGGGGAGCTTGAGCCTATGACGCCAGACATACTGCACCCAATCGAGGCCGATCGTATCTTCTCAACTCGTAGGGGCGATCCCTTGCGGTCGCCCACATGGGCAGTGGCCGTGGTCGGCGGCACCCGACCGAAGCGCGCCCCTATGATCTCCAGCAGCGCCTCGCGCGCCATCTAGAGCGCGCCCAGTTGCACACCTTGTTGCACACCGCGTTCCATGCCACGCCGTTCGATGCTGGTAATGTACGGCATCTGTCTCTCCTCCTCGAAGCGTTCGATCGCCTCGTCGAAGCTGCGGGTCAACTCCTCCGGCAGCGTCATCAGCCAGTCAATGATGCGGAACAACTCCAGGAGTATCCTCTCAATAATCCGGGGAAACGGCGGTCACGGCCGCCTACGAGCCTGCTTTCAGGGGGTCTGCGACCCCCGTCGGCCCCCACTTATTGAAAAGATACCTCCAGGATATCCACCTGGCTGTGGCCGCCATCATACAGGCTGCGGATCAGGTTCAGCTTCCAGCGTAGCCGCTCCGGCGCATCACGGCGCGTCGCCAGCGCCTTCAGGTGCGCCATCACCACCACCGCGAACGGATTGCGGCTGGCGGCCAACTCGTCCCAGCGCGCGGCGTAGTCCAGCAGCTTGACGCTGGGAAAGGTCAGGCTGGCCCGACACCCGAACAGCGCATGGCTGAACTCGCTCGGTCGCCACCCCGGATCGTCATCCGCCAACACTGCCAGGCTGGCGACGCGGCGGTTGTAACGGTCGAAGAGCCGATAGTTGTAGGTGTACATGCGCCGCGGGAACTCGGCGTCCACCTGGCCCTGCACCTCGATGTGGATCAATACCCACGCCGCACTGCCGTCCCCCAGCCAGACCTGCGCCAGGTGATCGGCCCAACGTCGCCCCAGGCTGGCATCGCGCACGACCCGCTGCAACTCCTTGTCCTTGAACGTATAGCCGTGCGACCAATCAATCCCCGCGTGCGCCGCGGGGAAGAAGAGAGGGCCATGAACGGCTCAAAGAAGTGCTCCAGGGCCTCTTTCCAAGGGCTGTCGTAGTCCATCTGCGGTGATGTCATTGGGCCTCCGGCGATGGATGGGCAAGGCGCGACGCGTTCCGCGCCGTCAACGCGAATATATCACAGTTCGCCATCCGGCACAAACGCTTTCTCTCAGAATTCGGGGAGACGGCGGTTGCAGACCGCCTGAGAGCGCGTTCATATCCTCAATATCGCCCGTAGGTCCGGGCCACCTCGTACATCGCGACCACGTTCTCCGTCGGCGAGTTGTCCTGCAGCGCGTGCGTCGGCGCGAAACAGTAGCCGCCGCCGGGCATCATGATGTCCATGATCTCCTTGCAATAGGCGACGGTTTCGTCCACCGTGCCGTAGGCCACCGGGCCGGCGGTGGAGATGCAGCCGTGGAACGCCATGCGGTCGCCGTAGCGCGCCTTGAGGTAGGCCGGGGCCATGTCCTTCGCTTCCGGCTGGAGCGTGTCCGAGATGGTGATGCCCATCTCGATGAAGTCGTCGAACGCCCAACTGCTCGACCCGCAACAGTGCATCATGATCGGCAGGTCGTAGGCGCGCGCCAGGTCGCAGTATTTCTGGTAGCGCGGCCGGATGTGCTTACGGAAGGTCTTCATGCTGATCGTGGGGCCGCGCTGCGTGCCCAGGTCCTCGCCCATCCAGATGAAGTCCACGCCGCCCCTGGCCGCCTCCAGGATGCGCGCGGTGATCTCGATGATGATATTCATCCGGCGGTCGGCCAGGAGCAAGCCGGCCGGATTGTCCGTCGCCAGGTCAATGAGGGTTTGCTGCATGGTGCGCAACATGCCGTTGGCGTTGATGATGTCGCCGAAACCGCCAGCGCCGTTGATCGCGTAATGGCCAAGTCGCCTGCAGGCGTCTGCGATCTCGGAATAGTCGAAGTTGTCGGGATCGGGCATCGACCAGGCCGCGACCTGCTCCTCGGTGGCGTGCTCGAGGGGGAAGTCGCAGTAGTCCCAATAGCCGCCCGACTCGTGCTCGATCCAGCGGCGATGGATGCCCCAGTTGTCCACGGTGCGGCCGGGCACATCTTCATGTAGTTTCGGCCCGACATAGCGGGGATACACCGCGCGGAAGTCTACGCCCAACGCCTGGCGCAACCCCTCGTAGTCATCCGCGGCCAGGCCGAAGTGATCCTTCAGCCGGCGGTCAATGCCGGGGTTGGACAGGTAGTTGATCGGCACGCGGTCGGGTTCCTGCCGCGCGAAGGTGGTCAGGACGCGTTCTTTGGAGGTCGTTTCTTTTTTCATGGGGTCTCCCAGGCAGTCTCGAACATCGCGATCGCGTTTTCGAGCTTGACATCCCAGTGCAGCTCAGTAGTGGAGCCGAGGAAGTAGCCGCGGCCGTTCGCCTCGGCGATGGCCTGGCGGCAGGCGGCGCGCACTTCGTCCGGCGTGCCGAAGCTCAGGAGCTGGCTCACGTCAATGCCACCGGTCAGGAAGAGGCTGGGGTGCTTCTGGCGCACCTTGCCCACGCTCATCCCGGCCAGCACCTCGAGAGGGTTGAGGCCGTCAATGCCCGCGGCCACCAGGTCATCCAGGACCGGGAAGAGGTTGCCGTCAGAGTGGAACAGGCAGTAGGTGTCCCGTGCGTGCCAGGCGTCGTTGAGCTTCTTGAGCCGCGGAAACCAATAGCGGCGCAGCCACTTCGGCGAGAAGATGGGCGCGGTCTTGTACGCGATGTCGTCGTAAGTGAGGACAACGGGGAAAAGCCGGGAATCGGCGATGGCCGCGACGCGGCGCAATTCGGCGCGATTGCGGGCGTCCAGCCATTCCTCCACCAGGTCAGGGTAGTCGGCCATAAGATAGGCGAAGGTCTCGATGCCCGTGGTCCAATACATCTCGGTGAGACCCACGCCGCTCTCGACGATCAGCACGGTCGGGTCGCCGCGGCCGGTCGGATCGGCGGCGGCGTAGGCGTCCAGCCAGCCCCGCAGGGAGCGGTGGAACCACTCGGCGTAGGACCGGTCGTAGACAGCAGCCTCGGCGCGCCGGATCTCGCGCTTGATCCATTCCACCAGCCCCGGCGTGTCGTGCCACGGCCGCTCGATGATCCAGAGCGTCCAGCGTTCGTACTGGAAGACGATGCCATCTTCGCGGCGCTCGATGCGCGGGGTGTCGGGGCCGGACGGCATGCGCGTCAGGTCGAGGGCACGGCCCACTGCGACCGATTTGACCTGATCACCGTTCTCTGCCGTGAGCTTCTCCCCGCCATAGTGCTCGATGATGGCGTCGCTTTGGATGATGTCGTAGAGGGGTGTCCGGTCGGTTTCCTCGAACCGAACCGTCCGCAATACACGTTCACGCTTGGTCATCACCGCCATGATGTCGCGGCCTCCTCCTCTGCGTTGCCTGATTCCAGCGATCAGCCCCGCCCCAGCCGGAAAAGGGAGAGTTCACCTGCGAAGTGGCAGGCCGTCTTGTGCGCCCCGTCGGCGGCTGTGCTGCGGAGCGCGGGGGGCTACTCGGCGCACTGGTGATTCTATCGGTTCAGATTCTACATGGACTCACGAGCTGTGTCAAACAGCAATTCCGAGGAGTGGATGGGATGAGACCGGAGGAGTTCAGCATCTACGGCGCCGCGCAGCGCACCCTCAGCCAGTTCTCATGGGTGGACGTGGCTCTCACAACCGCGTGGCCTCCTCCAGGAACGCGCGGACGTTGCGCAGCGGCGTTTCTGGCATGATGCCGTTGCCCGCAGCCAGCATGAGGCCGCCCTCGGGCCGTCGGAAGATGCGACCGATCTCCCGCACGCCCGCGCGCACCTCGTCCTCAGTTCCCACCGGCAGCAGGTGTTGCACGTCTACTCCCACCAGGAAGGTGATGCGACCTCCGAAACGTTCGGCGACTGCGCGGTAGTCCATCGTGTGCGCCTGGATGGGATGGATCACATCCAGCCCGATCTCGATGAGATCCTCCACAATGGCCGTAATGTTGCCGCACGCATGCAGCCAGAAGTGGAGACCCAGCGCATGGCACTCGGCAAATAGCTCGGCGTAGAGCGGCTTCAGCAGCTTGCGAAAGACAGTCGGGCTCATCATCAGGCTGCGCTGAGAACCGAGGTCATCAGAGGTGAAGATGCCATGCACACCGCAGGCGGCGAACACGCGAATGGCCTTGACGTGGTGTTCTAGGATGACGCGGCTGAGGCGTTTCAGCTCCGCAGGGTGCTCGATGAAATCCATTAGCACGTTCTGCATACCGCGAATCGCCCACAGCCGCTCGTAGAAGCAGTACCACCAGTGGCCCAGAACGTATTGGCTGGGATGGCTCTCTACAAACGCCCGCGCGGCCTCGAAGAGTCCTTGCTGACGACCGATGTCCGGGAACTCGGCCAGGTAGACATCCAGGTCGCGCCAGTCGGGAAGCTGGATGCGTGCATCGAGGCTGGTTCCCTCTGGGCTGGGGCTGCGGGAGAAGGCCCAGCGGTAGTTCGGGTCCGTTGTGGGCGATTCGTACGCGCCGGGCGCCAGGTAGCTCACGGCTGGGGCGTCGTCTGGGATGTCGGCCGAGATGTCGAGCAATCGCCCGCCGTATTTGTCCCACGTGCCTTCGCCCCACCACTTGTGAAAGGAAAGGGGCACAGCTGCATATCCGCGGCGCTCGATCACGGCGGATACGATCTCTTTGGAATATGGTTCGCGCAACATGGGTTTCCTGCATCCCTGTCCGTTAGCCCTTGAGCGCGCCGGCCGTAATGCCGGCCACGAACTGGTTACGTCCGAGGAAGAAGATGACGAGCACCGGCAATGTGGCCAGGAATGCGCCCGCCAGGATCATGCCGTATTCGATCTTGTAGAGGCCGAAGAGGGTGGCCAGGCCCACGGGGAAAGTGAACTTCGACGCCGTGCGCAAGACGATCAGCGGCCAGAGGTAGTTGTTCCACGCGCCCAGGAAGGTGAGCACGGCCAGGATGCTCAGGCCTGCTCCTGAAAGCGGCAGCCCGATGCGCACGTACAGCCCGAACTCGGACGAACCGTCAATGCGACCGGCATCCAGCAGCTCATTGGGCACGCCCAGCATGATCTGCCGCATGAAAAAGGCGCCGAACGCGCCCGCGACGCCGGGCATGATGACCGCCCAGTACGTATCCAACCAGCCGAGCTTGACCATCAGCAGGAACTGGGGCACCAAAGCTACCTGGCCCGGAAACATCATCGTCGCCAACAGGAACCCAAAGAGCGGCTTCTTCCCCCGAAATTCATACTTGGCAAAGCCCCAGCCGACCAGCGAAGCGATGAAGAGCGACAGCGCGGTTTGGGTCACGGCAATCAGCGCGCTGTTGGCGAACTGCTGCGTGAACGGGATCTCCTTGCCGCCGAGCAGCCGCTCGTAGTTGGTCAGGATCGGCTCGATCGGAATCAGGGTCAGCGGATAGGAAAACATCTCAGAGTTGCGCTTGAAGGAGCCGGAGATCATGTAGAAGAACGGCACGGCCACCAGAACGGCCAGGAAGATCAGGCCGCTGTAGATCAGGAGCCGCCCTATGGTGCGCTGTACGCGCAGCCAGGTCACGCGAACCTCGCTACGCGGCTGCCGCATCGCCATATCTCTCACTGCCATCTCAGTCCTCCTTGAAAGCGCCCAACAGACGAAGCTGCAGCAACGACAGCGCCAGGATGATCAGCGTCAGGGCATAGCCGATCGCCGAGGCGTAGCCGAATTTCATGTAGCGGAACGCGTTGAGATAGAGATACATCGTCATGAACAAGCCGGCATTGCGCACGCCGCCTTCGGCGCCAGCCAACAGAAACGGCTCGCCGAACAGGTTGTATGAACCGATGATAGCGATCACCACGGTGAAGAGCACCACTGGGCGCAGCAACGGCAGGATGATGTGGCGAAAGACCTGCCAGCGGGTTGCGCCGTCAATCTGCGCTGCCTCGTTCAGTTCATGCGGAATGTTCTGCAGCCCGGCCAGGAAGTAGAGCGCGTTGATGCCAGTGTAGCGCCACAAGCCGACGATAATGATGGCCGGCATGATCAGCGCCGCGTTCTGCATCCAGCGTTGCTTGGCGATGCCCAGCGGCGCCAGGAGCCAGTTATTGATCAGCCCATACTCGAAGTCGAACACCAGGCCGAAGATGATGGCGACCACGACGCCCGAGGTGATATTGGGCGTGAAGTAGAAGAGACGGAAGAAGCTACTGGCCCGCAGGTCGCGAATGTTGAATGCCAATCCCAAGAGCAAGGCGGCCGGCAGGATGATGAACAGACTGCCTGCTGCGTAGTAGCTGGTGTTGACCACCGCCTTCAAGAAGCGGTCATCGCTCAGCAGCTTGATATAGTTGCCCAGCCCCACCCACTTCGCCGCGCTGCCGATGCCCGTCTGCTGAAAGAAGCTGAGATAGAGCGCCCAGAGCGTCGGATAGAGGTGAAACGCGGCATAGAGGATGAAAAAGGGGCTGATGAAGATGTAAGGAGCGATTCGTCGCTGCCACTGCATAGTAGCACCTCATACCCAGATGACCTGCGAGGCCCGTCGGACCTCGCAGGCCTGTCAGTCTACTACTCTCCCAATCTACCAACTTCCCATCTACCGCGCATCATGCTTCTTCCTTCATGATCTTGCGGATCGCCTCCGCAACTTCTTTGAAGGTGTCCTTGGGCGTGATCTTGCCATCGTAGAGGTCTTGCCACTTCGGGCTGAGCAGGCTGTTCATCTCCGAGCGATACGGGCTTTGGTACTGTGCGGGCACCTCGGGGCCTACATCTGCGAATACCGCGCCCATGTCCTGGTTGCTGTAGTACTCATCGGGCGCGTGCAGGCGCTTGTCCTCCATCGCCGGCTTGAAGGGCGGCCACAGATGCGTCTCGAGGTAGCGGCGGACGTTGCCTTCCACCGAAAGCATGGAGTACTGCATGAACTTCCAGGCCTCATCCACGTACTTCGAGTATTTGACGATGCAGCTACCGGTGCCGCCGTAGCACGACGTGCGCCGGCCGCCCGCCTTCCAGGCCGGCATGGGCATTGCCTTCCATTTGCCTTTGCCATCAGGCACGTAGTCCTTCAGGAAGCCGGCGTACCAGTCGGCCTGCGCGGGCAAGCTGAGGTACTTACCCTCCTTGATAGCGGTCCACCAGGCATCGCCCGGCGGCCCCTGCCGCGCGATCTTGTGCTTGCGAGCCAGATCCAAGATCCAATCCATGGTGTTGATGGAGAGATCGGTATCGAGCTGGACATTGCCGTCCTTGTCGAAGTAGTCGCCGTCGTTCTGGCGCAGCAGTAGATCGTGCCCCAGGTACGAACAGGCGACGACATCGTCTTTGCACAGCGGCTTGTACGCCGCGATCCAGTCATCCCACAAGACGAGCTTCTTGACATCCACACCGGCCTTCTCGATCACGTCCGCCCGGTAGTAAACGACGCACGGCGTCAGGGCGTGCTCGACGCCATAGGTCTTGCCCTTGTAGGTGTAGAGCGCCTGGCGAGACGCGACCAGCTTGTCCATATAGCCGGCCGATGTGAGCCAGCCGGTCAGGTCTATCAAACCGACATCGCCTTTGCCTCGCAAGAAGCCGCCAAAGCGCCCTTGTTCCAGGTCAACCAGGTCGGGCGCGCCCACACCGCCGGCCTGCAGGGCGATCTGCGTCTTGTCGTGCATGTCGCCATAGGCGATCTCGGTCACGTTGAGGTCGAAGTCGGGGTTCTTTTCCTTCTTGTAGTCGGCGGCCATCGAGCGGAACCAGCGGGCATGGGTATTGACGAAGGTCCACAACTCGAGTTTGATCGGGCCTTTCGCGACGGCCTTGGGGGCTTCGGTGGGTTTGGCCGGCTCGCCCACTGGCGGCGCCGCGGGCGGCGGCGCGCAAGCAGCCAGGGCCGAGACTCCTGCCGCAGCGCCGGCCAGCTTCAGAAACGTACGACGGCTTAACTGAGACATGGTAGTCCTCCTTCGGATGGATGTACGTAGATAGTTACACACGAGCGATCGCAAGAACGGAGACGTTCGGCAGCCCGGT
>VGOD01000099.1 GCA_016876015.1 Chloroflexota bacterium | reverse complement strand
GTGCTCAAGGGAGAGCGGTTCAGTTGGGCGCTGCAGAAGGGAGTCGAGGTCGGAGTCAGCGCGTTCGCGCCGCTCATCTGCGAGCGCAACGTGGTGGACGACCTGGCGGCGATCGAAAGCAAACGCGAACGATGGGAGTGCATCATCCGCGAGGCAGCCGAACAGTGCGGTCGCGGCCGGCTGCCAGAGCTGGACCAAACGCAGTTGTTCAGCCAGGCAGCGTCACCTTCCCTGCCGCCCCCTTGCCCCTCTCCCGGCAGGCGAGGGGCTGGGGGTGAGGTCCGGCTCATCGCCTGGGAAGGCGAGTATTCGACCACCCTGCGCGACGCGCTGGCGCGGTGTAACTGGGCCGCAGGTGCGCGCATCCAACTGTTCGTCGGGCCCGAGGGAGGATTCACCGAAGACGAGATCGCCCTGGCCCGACGCTGTGGCGTGCAACCGGTCACCCTCGGCCCGCGCATCCTGCGGGCGGAGACAGCCGGGGTGATCGCCGCGGCGTTGATCTTGTACGAGGCAGGCGAGTTGTGAGCCCTGACAGGTTTCTAGAACCTGTCAGGGCTTGTACATACAGGGAGCGTGGATCATGTCGAGCAACTTTAACCTTGACCTTAACCTCAACCTGAGCAGCGAGGCGCCGGACGTGGATCTCGAGGCGCCAGCTGAGCCGCGGCCTGCGATCGAGAACGTGATCATCATCGGCAGCGGGCCGGCTGGCTGGTCCGCCGCGATCTACACCGCTCGCGCCAATCTCCGGCCGCTGCTGATCGCGGGCAACGAAGTGGGCGGCCAGATCGCCCTCACCACCGAGGTGGAAAACTACCCCGGCCTCGAGTCCATCCAGGGGCCCGAGTTGGCAGCGCAGATGCAGAAACAGGCCGAGCGGTTCGGGACCGAGGTGCTGCTGGACTATGTCACCGAGTTGGACGCCGACGGCCCGCCATTCACCGTGAGGACGGCCAGCGGCAAGGAATTCCGGGCCAATGCCATCATCGCGGCCACCGGCGCGTCCCCACGGCGGTTGGGCGTGGCCGGCGAGGAACGGCTGACAGGCCGCGGGGTAAGCTATTGCGCCACCTGCGACGGCTTCTTCTTCCGCGGCAAGGATGTGATCGTGGTCGGCGGCGGCGACAGCGCGCTCCAGGAAGGTCTCTTCTTGACCAAGTTCGCGGCCAGGGTGCGCATCGTCCATCGCCGCGACCAGTTGCGGGCCGGCGCAACGCTCCAGCGCCGGGCGCAGGAGAACCCGAAGATCGAGTTCGTCTGGAACTCGGTGGTGGAGAGCATCAACGGCGAGAAGAAGGTCGAAAGCGTCCGGCTCAAGAACCTGGTCAGCGGCGAGACGACCGACACAGCCACTGATGGCGTCTTCGTCTACATCGGCCACCTGCCCAACAACCAGCTCTTCCTGGACAAGCTGGCCATGGATGAGCAAGGTTATCTGATCACCGATAAGCTAATGCGCACCAGTGCGCCGGGCATCTTCGCAGCCGGCGAAATCCAGGATCACCGCTTCAAGCAAGCCGCCACCTCGGCCGGCCAGGGCGTGGCCGCAGCCATGGAAGCCGAGAAGTACCTGGCCGAGCTGGAAGATCGGGCGTATCCCGGGCACAAGGGTTGACAGAAGTGAATTGCAAATTGCAGCTTGCTATTTGCAATCTGCTATCTGCTATCTATGCTGACACCGGCTGCTCTTGAATCATACATGCGCCGCGCGGCGGAGCTGACGCACGAGACCGTCGAGCTGCCGCCTTTTGCGTTGTTCTTCGACCCGCACGACCCGCTCCGGTTCTTCAACTATGCACGCCCCATCGAGCCGATCGGCCAGGCCGCTTCGAACCTGCGCCAGGCCCAGAGCTCAGGCCGCGGCGCTTCGACAGGTATAGGATGCGACCTGAGCGCGGCGCTCGTCGCTCTGCGCCAGGCGTTCGAGGCGCGCAACCGCCTGCCTCGTCTCGAGTTCGTCCCGGAGTACGCGCCGGGCCTGCCAGCCGCGCTTAAGGCAGCCGGCTTCGTGGAGGAAGGCCGCAACCCGCTGCTGGTCTGCACGGCCGAAACCTTTCGGCCTGCACCGGTCGTGCCCGGCCTGGAGATCGTCACACTGACTGCGGATTCGCCGCTGGATGCTCTGTGCGCGGCGGCCGCGGCAGGGCGATCTTCCCCTCCTGTTCCCAGAAAGTGAAGGGCCGAATCTCGCTTCGAGATTCGGCCCTTGTTGACTCCTACCAAAACATCGGTTTCATGTCCCGCTGGGCGACCAGCGCATCCATCTCCGCATCGCTGGGCCGACCGGCGAACCGGCTGGCCGCGTTCAAGAGCTTGGGCAGCACGTGGATGTCGCCCGTGCTGTTCAGGAAGATGTCCGACTGGCCCAGGATCCAGTTCACGGCCAGATCAATGTCGGCCTGCTCTTCCAGCGGCTCATACCAGGTGGCGCGGGTGCGCTCGCCTTCCCACCGCCGGCGTGTCAGGCTCTTGATCGTCTGCACCGCGACGTTGCGTTCGCGGCAGATCTTCTGCACCGCCGCGAAGCCCGCGGCGTAGAGCGAGTTCTTCGAGAGCAGATAGTTCCACGGCAAGAGCACCGCGTCGAAGTCGTAGCGGTTCAGGCTGAGCTGGTGCATGGCGGCGATGGCGATCTCGTGCCCGGTAACGCCGATGAAGCGGACCAGGCCTTGCTCCTTCGCCTCGATCAGCGCCTCGAGCGCACCGCCCGGCCCCATCGCGGTCTTCCACTCGCCTGGATCAATCAGCGCGTGCAGTTGGATCATATCTACATTATCCACCCGCAGACGCTCCAGCGACCGGTGGAATTGCTCCTTCGCCTTGTCATAGGTGCGCTCGCCGGTCTTGGTGGCCAGGAAAACCTGCTTCCGGTAGCGCGCCATCCACGGCCCCATCCGGTCTTCGGCCTCGCCGTAGGATGCCGCGGTGTCGAAGTGATTGACGCCGTATTCGAGCAGGAGATCGAGAGTGCGATCAGCCTCCTCCTGTGTCACGCGGCCCAACGCGGCTGCGCCGAAGATGATGCGCGTGCTCAGGTGGCCGGTACGACCAAAATGCAGCTTGGGAATCATGGATTTCCTCCTCAGTGTCCTCTTGTGAGAGAATCAGATGGGATCTGTTCCAGGAGCTGGGGAAGACGCATAGCCAGCCCTCCATGTGGATCAGGGCATATTATACCACAACAAGCGCCGGTTGGCTTTTTGCGCCCCCCTGGTGTAGAATCGCGGCCATCTGCATCCCCCCGGCCACCAGACAGCGGCCTGCGGGGGAACAACCTGGGAGGCGCTCTATGAGCCGATTCATCTTTCTTGTGCGCTGGCTCGTCGTGCTCGCGCTGCCAATCCTCGTGACCCTGAGCGCGGCCCGGATCATGGTCGCCGAATGGTATCCGCGCTACGAGTACGCTAAGCCCGACTTCCCCCCTGATCCGTACGGCTTCACCCAGGCGCAACGGGTGGAATTGGCGACGGCGTGCATTCGATACCTGGGCCGGCCCGAACCGGCCGAAGTCGCGATTCCGATGCTGCGCGCGCTGCGCCTGCCGGGCACAGACAAGCCTCTGTTTGCCGAAAACGAGATCAGCCACATGTTGGACGTCAAGCGCTTCACCGACCTGCTGTGGCGCGTGCACGGCGCAGCAGCCGTCATCGTCATCGGCGGCCTGGCCTTCTTGCTCGGCCGGCGGCCGAGTCGGCGCGAGGGTTACGCCGCGCTGTTCCGCGGCGGGCTGATGACGACCGGGTTGCTGGCTTTTCTGGTAGCCTTCGTCTTGCTGAGTTGGCGCGCCTTTTTCGTGGCGTTCCACGAGGCGTTTTTCCCGCCCGACACATGGACGTTCGATTGGAGCGACTCGTTGATTCGTCTCTTCCCCGATCGGTTTTGGTTCGATGCCGGTGTGCTCTTGACGGCCGGCGCGCTGGCGACAGGAGCGGCGCTGGCGGCGGTCGGATATGCCCTGCGACGCTGGGCGAAATGATGCGCAGGAAAACTGAGGGCTGCATGTCCAATCCAGACAAGATTCAGCGTTTACGTGATCTCAAATATCAATCCTCCCTGGGCGGCGGCGAGGCGCGCATCAAACAACAACACACCAAGGGCAAGCTGACCGCGCGCGAACGCCTTGAGCTGCTGCTCGACAAGGGCAGCTTCGTGGAGCTCGATCGCTTCGTCACCCATCGCTCGCACGACTTCGGCGCCGAGCAGCAGCGTTTCCTGGGCGATGGCGTGGTCACCGGCTATGGCACGCTCGACAAACGCCTGGTGTATGTCTTTTCGCAGGATTTCACCGTGTTCGGCGGCGCCCTATCTGAGGCCCATGCAGAGAAGATCTGCAAAGTGCTGGATTTGGCCATGAAGAACGGCGCGCCGATCATCGGGCTGAACGACTCCGGCGGCGCACGCATCCAGGAGGGCGTAGTGAGCCTGGGCGGCTACGCCGACATTTTTCTGCGCAACACCCTGGCCTCTGGCGTCATCCCGCAGATCAGCCTGGTCATGGGGCCGTGCGCGGGCGGCGCGGTCTACTCGCCCGCCATCACCGACTTCATCATCATGGTGAAGGAAACCAGCTACATGTTCGTCACCGGGCCAGAGGTGGTCAAGACCGTCACCCACGAGGATGTGTCGTTCGAGACGCTGGGCGGCGCGTTGACCCATGCATCGGCCAGCGGCGTCGCCCACTTTGCGGCCGATGGCGAAGAGGACGCCATCTTCCTGGTGCAAAAGCTCTTGAGCTATCTGCCGCAGAACAACCTGGAAGACCCGCCATTCGTCCGCGCCGAAGATGATCCGCTGCGCAGCGATGAGACGCTCGACAATCTGGTTCCCGAGGAACCCAACAAGCCCTACGACATGCGCGAGGTGATCACGCGCGTGGTGGACGATGGCGAGTTTCTCGAGGTGATGCAGAATTTCGGGGGCAACATCCTGATCGGCTATGCCCGGTTGGGCGGCCGGAGCGTGGGGATCGTGGCCAATCAGCCAGCCGTGCTGGCGGGGGTGCTGGACATCAATGCCAGCACGAAGGCGGCGCGCTTCGTGCGCTTTTGCGATTGCTTCAACATCCCGCTCGTCACCTTCGTGGATGTGCCCGGTTTCTTGCCAGGCACAACGCAGGAGCACGGCGGCATCATCCGGCACGGCGCCAAGCTGCTCTATGCCTACGCCGAGGCCACGGTGCCCAAACTGACCGTGATCACTCGCAAAGCCTATGGCGGCGCCTACGACGTGATGAGCTCGAAGCACCTGCGCGGGGACATCAACCTGGCGTGGCCGTCGGCCGAAATCGCGGTGATGGGGCCAGAGGGCGCGGTCAACATCATCTTCCGCCGCGAGATCGCGGAAGCGGCCAGTCCCGAAGAGACCCGCGCGCGCCTGGTCGCGGACTATCGCGAGAAATTCGCCAACCCCTACGTCGCGGCCTCACGCGGCTATATCGACGCGGTCATCGAGCCGCGCGAGACGCGCCCGCGTCTGATCAACGCGCTCGAGATGTTGCAGAACAAGCGGGATGTCAATCCGCCAAAGAAACACGGCAATATCCCGCTCTGACACAACCCCCCAACCGTCGGGTGACCGAAATCGCTGCGACCTTTGCGAAGTCGCCCTCCGGTGACTCGATCTAGCCTGCGAAGGCAGGCTTGGCGGCTGTTGCAGCGGTTTGAACCGCCAAGCGATGAGGTCAAAGGTCAGCCATCAACCTTCTGCTTCCATCGCCGCGACTTTGGCCAGGCGCCTGGCGTATTGTTCGCGGTCATCGAAGCGCGCCGCCACAAAAGCGATGACCAGTTCTTCGATCAGCGCGGGGCCGACGACGCGCGGGCCGAGACACAGCACGTTCAGGTCGTCGTGTTCGACCGCCTGGTGCGCCGAGTAGGTGTCGTGACAAACGCCCGCCCGAATGCCGCGCAGCTTGTTCGCAGCCACGCACACCCCCACGCCGCTGCCGCAGAGCAAGATGCCGCGGTCGGCCTCGCCGCGCTGGATCGCGCGACCCACGGCCAGCGCGTAGTCAGGATAGTCTACGGGCTGCTCGTCGTGCGTGCCCAGGTCAAGCGTCTGGTGACCGGCCGCCTCGACGATCCTGATGACGACTTTCTTCATCGGGAAGCCGGCGTGATCGGCCCCCACTGCAATTCTCATACGGCATTCCTCCTATCAACCGCGCAGCAGCCGCCACAACGCCAACGCGCCCGCAACGGCAAACGCGGCCAGCGCTACTACCCCCGCCCGCTTGAGGTCGCTCTTCCAGGCGATGATCAGCCCGCAGACCAGTCCCAGCGCGGAGACGGTGAGCATCAGCTCAGCGTTGTCCAGCAGCACCAGCAGAAGCAGCGCGATCGCGGCAGTCAAAGTGTAACGTTCGGACCAGGAGCCAAGAGCCATGAGTTTCTCCAGGTATATCGTGAGTCATGGAGCTGCGCAGATGAGTCTGAAAAGCTGCGCAGGAATCTTGCTGCGGTTGGCCGGCGTCACCAGCAGACGCACCACATCGGTCCGGCCCACGCGCTCGGCCAACTCATCAGCCAGAGACTCGCGCACGATCACGATGGCGTTCGGCACGCGCACCGGATCGCCGAGCGGTTCCAGGGCAAAAGCGAAACCGCCGTCCTGGTGCAGTTCCCACGGGCCGATCTCATCCACCACGATCCAGTCGGCGTTGGCCAGCAAAGCCGCGGCCAGCACGCGCCGCGCCCATTCGCTGGCTTCATCGGCCATGCGATACTGGCCGACAGTTGCGGGCTCGCCGTGCGCCGCCACGCGCGCCAAGGTCTGGCTCTCGCCAGTCGTCAGGTTGACCATCTGGATGCCGACCTTGGCGCCCGTCTCGCTCAACAGCGGAGGCGACACGAACCCGGCGATTCGGAGACCGTCTGCTCGCAGCGCAGGCAACGCTTTCCAACAGGCGGTCGTCTTGCCCACGTGCTCTTTACCGGTAAGAAGTATGAACATCGTCGTCCATCCTTCATCTTGGAGGATATTGGCCTGCCTCAACCAGGCGCTGCCGCTCCCAGATGCGATCGGGATGATTGAACTGCAGAATGAGAACCGTTGCACGCCCTTCCGGGGTGAGGGGCACGATCAGCGCGGCGTTGAGTGTGAAGTGCGCGGCCCATTGTTGCTCTCGCGGATTGAAGAACCGAACCAGGCGGCCGGTCTCCGGGTCGAACGAGCCCAAATCGGCGCCTTTGTATCGGTTGCAGAAGGGGCAAGCCGATGCCAGGTTCTCAGCAGCCGTCGCCCCGCCGTGCTTCTCGGCGACGATGTGCTCGATCTCGAAGGCCAGGAACGAAGCCGCCTCTGGATACAGGCAATACTCGCACTTCCCATGCGCCCGTGCAGCAACGAGTCGGCGCAACGCTGCGGGAATGTGAGCCGGCGTCATGCGCGACCTGCCAGGCGACGATAGGCGTGCGCCTTGGCTAACCGGACGAGATGCTCCAGCAGCAGGTATCTTTCCAGTTCTGCATCTTCCTGGCGCGAGAGCTCTCGCTGCTTGCTGAAGGTCAATAGCTCGCTGGCGCGCGCTTGCAGTTTCGGAGACGGCCGGATTGCCAACACCTGTTCCGGCGCCGGCTGACTGGCCAACAACGACATGATGCTGTTCTCATCGTCATGATCTGTCGGCCTCTCAGCCAACAGCTCACGCAGACCGCGCTCCAGCGCTTCCGGCAGACGCTCTCGAAAACGTTGTAACTGCTGCCCGAGCGTGTCAGGCACCCGAATCGTGATTTCCATCGTCATCATCCACCTCCCGACCTGGACACCCCATCCTACTCCCATTCGCACAGATCTGTTACGTAGGCAGCTGAGCCGTCGCGCAGCCAGCCATCGAGCTGCGCCTGATCTTTGAGGTTCTGCCCGCGACGCCGCGGGACGGCGATGAAGCGACAATCGAGCTCCGGCAGCGCGGTCATGTCGCCCCACAGCTTCTCCCATTGGGCCACCGGGAAAACGTCTTCCTGGCCGTGTCCCCACCGCTTCTTGACGTCTTTGAGCGTGATGTAGGTGGGCATGCGCGCCGCGACCGCGCGCACCGCCGCCGTCACCTTCTCTGCGTTCGTCAGGTCGCCGCGCGCCAGGCCGAAGATGGCCAGCAGTTTGTCCACGTGCAACCAACTCGTGTTCGAGTTATAGTACGTGAGGCGGAACTCGTCCTCTTCGTGCGGCAGCGCCAGCCCCTCTAGCAGCCGCAGCCGGCCATCTACACGCGCCAGCCCGCCGCCGCGATCGTCGAGACAGCGACCGATCACCTCCGCGGTGAAGGTTGCGGACTGGCTGATGACCAACCCCAGGATCGCGGGATCCACGTCGGTTCCCAGCGCATCAATGTTGTGCACCATCAGGTATTGCAGCGACGGTCGTGCGGCCAGCAAGGTCGCCAGGACGCCATTCTTGAGCAGGTTGGGAATCTCGAACCAATGGCCGACAGGATGGAGGCATTGCAGCGGGACGTTGTCGCGGTAATCACGGGCTTCGCCGGCCCGCTGCGCCCACTCGATCAGCGCCGCGTGGAGACTTGCGCGGACCTTCTGGGCCTGCTCGTCAAGCAGTTGCTGGGGCATCTCTTCCCATGCGAAGCGCAGGTCGCGCGCCATCGGCACGAGACGCAGGCCGATCGCGCGGCCCTCGGAGAGATAGAGCGGCCCAGGATAGCCGTAGGAACGATCGGCCTGGTCGCGTTCTGCAGCCAAAAAAGCCTCGATGGGGCCGTGCGTCAGATAGCTGGTGGTGATGACGTGCGGCAAGGCCGCGGCAGGGGCATAGAGGCGGCTGATGCGCCGGCTCTTGGCCAGGTGCACCTCGATAAAGGTGCGGTGTTTGCCGCCCAGCCGGCAGAACGGGTGCAGAGCCTTGACCACGCCCGCGCCCTGCGTCCAGCGACTGCCGACGCCGCCGGCCAGCGTGACCACCGCCACCGCGCCCGCGGCCAGCGCGTCTCTCCCGATGCGCGCCAGGCATGTCAGGTCCTGCCCCAAACCTATCGAGGCGCTGCTCGAAAGGTCTGCGGCCGTCAGGTCTATGACGTCCTCCGGCTGCACGTCGCGAATGTCGCTGCTGGCCGGCAGGCGGTTCTGAGCCAGACCAATGCGGCCGCTGCGCAAATCCGCGCGGATTTGCTCGTGCTGCACGCGGTCGAAGCCGTGCTGCGCCAGAATCGCGTCAAGGTCTTGCGCACCGACCTCCTCACGACTGATGCGCGGCATCATCCGGTCGAACAGGTCTTGCACCATGCCCGCCAATTCGGGCTGCGTGCGACACGCCGCCGCGAACTGATCCAATTCCGCACGGCGAGCTGGGGTCAGGCGCCGGCGGTCACGCCGCAACAGGTCCGGCACGAACATGGCATAGTAGCCGGAGGGCATGAGAGGCAGTAGATTGGTGGGTTGGTGGGTTGGTGGGTTGGTGGATTGGGAGGTTGGTAGATTGGTAGATTGGTCTGGGGGGGAAGACGGTGCGCCCAACTTACCAATTTCCCAAGTCCCAGGTCCCAACCATTCCGCCCACGTTCCCCGTTCGTTGATGGCGAAGTCGTAGACCACTGGCTCCATGGCGAAAGGCATGGCGGTTTCGAGCTGGCGCTTGGTGTCTCGCATGATCGCCAGCAGCCGCGCCTGGGCCTGGGACTTGATGGCCGGATCGAAGATGAAACCCATGCCGCCGCCCGACATCCCGCCCAACATCCAGAAGCCCCAAAAGCCTGGCCCGAACTCATCGCGCGCGCGGCCAATGAGCTTCTCGGTGTAGAGGTTGCTGGCCCATGGGATGATCGCCTGGATCGGCCCGGTGAAGTTGTGCGTCGTCACCTGCCCGATGCGGCGCACGTCGCCATCGCAGAGCGCCTGGACGACCTGGTCGAGGACCCGGCACGCCTCCTGGCGGCCCAGCCACTCGGCCTCGGAGCGCAGCAGGTACTTCTCCGTCACCATCTCCAAGATGGGGCCGACGTTCTGGGCCAGGCCGCCGTGCACAAGCACCAGGCTATCCTGCAGCCGCTGCCGCGTCTCGGCCGTGACCTCATCGAGGCCGAAGAGGCGATGATTGGGCAGCAAACGGCCGCGGCTGACGCCCTGTTCGGGGTCGCCCTCGGCCGCCAGCGCGCCGTGAATCAGCTTGATGCCCGGCCATAGCCCGCCCGAATCCTGCCAGCCGCCGCCAGAGCCAGCCAGCCATTCCCCCAGGATCGCCCGCGCGGCCACCAGGCGGCGCTCGTGCTCCTGGAGCTGCCCGGTGAGCGAATGCGCCTGGCCGGTGGCTCTCATGCAGACGGCGATCAGGCAGGCCAGCAGACTGGTGGAGACAGCCAACCGCGAGCCTTTCGGAATGCCATTCACCGAGCTGACCAGCTCGATGCCATGCCCCGGGCCCACCAGGCGCGCCAGCAGATCGGCCAGGCTTTGCTCCGAGCCTTCGATGCCCGGCGGAATGAGGCCGGCCGCGATGACCGCAGCCTTGAGCAGGCCGAGGTAGTCCCTGGCATAGTCGAACACTTCCGCCAGGTTCGCGATGTCGGCTGAACACGCGAGATCCACACTGACCAGCCGCAAGACCGGCTCGTCAATCACCCGGAAATAGGCTTCCACCGGCGGCCGCGGCGCGGCATCGCGGCCGCGCACGCCCAGGTCAATCGAAACGTTCAGGACGCGCGCGCCTTCGGGAAAGTCCATGCCCAGAAAGAAGATGTCGCTCCATGCGCTGTGCGAAAGATCCATCCGTACCGGCGTGGCCTCGCGCAGGATCGGAAAGGGCGCATCGGCCGAGGGACGGCTGAGCAGCTCTGGACGCACGCGCAACGGCTGGTCCGCGGGATGGCCGACGCGAAACATCCACTGGTTGCCGCGCACCGAGCGCACGCTGCGCCGCACCTGGTCGGCCAGCGTTTGGAAGCCCAGCCGGTGATACACCTCGGCCAGTGCGCTCGACACTGCTTCGCTCGGACCCTGGGCCGCCTGGCTGCGCAAAAAGATGTCCAGCGCCTCTTCGAAGCGCCGGCGCAGCAGATGGGTATAGCCGTCCCACGAGATGAACCCTTTGGGTTGCAGGCCCGGCTTGAGCGGGATGTGAAAGCGATGGATGGCGTACAGAAAGAAGAGCGCCCGCACGCGTTCGTAGAGGTTATCGCTGCTCCGGCGAAACGCTTCCAGCGCCTGGCACTCAGCGAGCAGCTCGGCCAGCGAAGCCGACCGGCAGAACGCATCCAGCGAGCGGTTGCGGGTCTCTGGATCGGGCGCCGTGATGATGTGGACAAGATACTGGGATCTTTGCATACCGCGCTATCCGAGAAGCAAGCAATCGGCAACCAAAGCCGGCAGGTTCGGTGCGGTGAAAGAGATATTCGGGGCTGGCTGCCGGTTGTGTTTGATGTCCGGAGGCTCGTGGCGATGATGCGGGAAAGTTTCGCTCAGCGCCGAGAGCTCAGCATGGGGCTGTGGATCGTACCAACGGATCCTCTCGCTACCTCTGTAAACCGTGTAGCTATAATCGAGGATTCTGCCGAGTCTGAAATCGAGGTATTCCTTGACCCGAAGTTCCACGCCGTTGGCGAACTGCACCACACCCCCGACTCTAGCTGTCAGCGCACTGGTGCTGTACAGACGCAAGGTTGATACAGTGATCTCCGCCGCATACCGGCCGGGAAGACTGTAGATCAGGGCCTCGTAATCGAGACGACCTGGAAAAGCCATAGCTCACGCAGGTGCTGGCCAACGAAGGGCCGGTTCGCGTGAATCAATCAAAACACCCCCGGCGCCCAGGTCTGAGGTTAACTGGCGCAGGCGTTCCTTCGACAGTACTCGCAGAAGCGCCTCTCGGTCCAGTTTCACCTGGTAGTAGGCTGACCATTCTGCGAAGTCGTCGGTGTGCTCGCCATCATCCAACAACCCTTGACTATACAAGGCATAGAAATCCGCCGAGCTCAGCCAATAGCGGCGCTCGAATGCGCGTGTGATCTCGTCGGCCACGCGCAGATCATCCAGAATCTGGGTAATCGTAACCTCGGCCATCATAGCCCGCTCCCAATGCAACGTCAGAGGCAACCTTTCGCGAACTCAATTATAACACGTCTCTGCGTCCCACGCTATCACGGCGCCGGCCGGTGCATGTCACGCACGGCCAGCAGCTCCACCAACTGCGCCAGCACTTCGGTGCGATCCTTGCCGCTCAACGCGAGCGCGAGTTGCGCGGTGAGTAGCCCGTACTTGACGCCGACATCATAGCGCCACCAGGGACGCTCGAGGGCCAGATAACGTTCGCGCGTCGCGATCTCGGCCAGCGCCTGCGAGAGATTCACCCGGTCTCGGCCGGCCGCGGCTGCCACGTGGCGCCCCAGGATGTCCATCACTGCTGGCGTCAGCGCGTGCATGCCAAAGAAGCAGAGATAGTGCCCGGCCCGCAATCCCGGGGCCATCAACCGCTGCTCGGCCTCGGTCGGCGTCGGCTTCTCGATGACCGCATCAATCGTGTAGAGATCCTGGCGACCTGCCACGCGGCGGCCGCCAACCGCGCCGTAGTAGGGCAACAGACTCTCCCGCGTGGCCTGCACGGCCGACACCGCGCACCTCTCGGCCTGCGCCAGTTGGACGAGCTGTTGCGCGCAACCCTGCTCCCCACGGCTGACGTAGAGATGATCGCCCACCAGGTGCAAGAACGACTGGTCGCCAACGAACGCGCGGGCGCAGTAGACCGCATGACCGTAACCCAACGGCTCGGCCTGCTCGACGAACACGAGCCGGCCAACATGCTCGCAGACCGCGTCAGCGTAGGCGCGCTCGTCGCCGGGCGACGCCACGATGCAGATCTCCTCGACGCCGGCGCGCAGCGCCTCCTCGACGATGATGCAGAGCACCGATTTTTGCACACCATCGCGGTCAATGAGGGTCTGCAAGGGCAGTGTGCGCTGGTTGCGGCCTGCCGCGGTAATGACGGCTTTGGTGATCTTCATGGGATGACCTCGGCAGATGCTTCGCTGACGGCCATTGGCCGGACAACCCGAATGGCCTCGAGCCGCCCCCGCGGCCGCAGCCTCCTGATACTACGGCAGTTTGGCCCAAAACGCAAAATCCGGCCGCGCGAGGGTGAAAGCCGTAAACTGGCGGCTGCGGACCGGCGGTGGTAGAATGGCGCAGGAAGAACCAGAAAGGATCCAGGTAGAAAGTGTCTCGCATATCGCACAGCGCACTGCGCGCGGCGCAGCGCACGCCCCTGCACCTGCGCAGCGCCGGCCGCCGCGCCCAGCCTGCGCCGGCCGCAGATGGTTGGGAGCCCGGCTATCTGCGGCTGCACCGCAGCGGCGAGCTGGCAGCCCGCGCACGGGCGGCGATGGCCGCTCTGGCGCGCTGCCAGGTGTGCCCGCGCGCGTGCGCGGTGAATCGCCTGGACGGGGGGCGCGGGGTGTGCAACTCTGGCGCGGAACCGGTGGTCGCATCGTGGAACAGCCATCCCTGGGAAGAGCCGCCCATCAGCGGTACTGCTGGCTCCGGCACCATCTTCTTCTCCCGTTGCACCGGTAAGTGCTGCTTCTGCCAGAACTTCTCCATCAGCCAACTCGGCTACGGCAACCAGGTCAGCGTCCAACGTCTGGCCGAGATGTGGCTGGAGCTGCAGGCGCGCGGCTGCCATAACATCAATTTCGTCACGCCCACGCACTTCGCCCCGCAAATCGTGGCCGCGGCCGACATCGCCGCGGCCGGCGGTCTGCGCGTGCCGCTGGTCTACAACACTAGCGGCTACGAGACGGTCGCCACGCTGCGCATGTTAGAAGGCGTGATTGACATCTGGCTGCCGGATGCCAAATACGCCAACGACGCGGTGGCGCGGCGCATCTCCGGCTTTCCGAACTACCTGGCCCACAACCGGGCGGCCCTGCGCGAGATCTTCCGCCAGGTCGGCGACGAGCTGATCCTGGACGAACAGAGCATCGCACGCCGCGGCATGATCATCCGCCACCTGGTTCTGCCCGATGGTCTGGACGGCGCGGCCGAGGTGCTGCGCTGGATCGCGACCGAGCTCTCCCCGCGCGTCCACGTCAGCCTGATGAACCAATACTTCCCCACCCACCAGGCGGTGAACGATCCGGTCCTGGGCCGCAAGATCACGCCAGAGGAATACGAGGCTGCACTGGAAGCTTTCGAGGCGGCCGGACTGGAGAACGGCTGGATGCAAGAACACGAGGAGTGCGCGACCTGACTCCAATGCTGACGGATGTCAACAGGCAGCACAAACACATCACCTCAGTCCATATGCCTCAGCCAGCACCTGGACGGTGTGTACCACCTTCACGCCGGCGCTGTCCGCGATGTTCCAGCGGCACGTCTCGTTGTCGCACACGGCCAGGTCCGCGCTCGAGGCCGCGATCCGGTCGAAGAGAGGCCGGCCGACCGCCTGCGCGATGGCATATTTCTCGTGCTTGTAGCCATAGGTACCGGTGATGCCGCAACAATCTGCGGCCATCTCCTCGACGGTCAGGCCCGGGATCAGGCTCAGGAGATCGAGCGCGGGCCGGCCGATGCGATGGAGCTTCTGATGACATGATGTGTGGTAGGGCAGGCGGCGCTCCAGCCGAGCGAAGTCGGTCTGCAACCGGCCCGCCTCATGTTCCAGCCAGAGGAACTCGTTGATGTCGTACACCTGTCCGGCCACCAGCCGCGCCTCCGCGGTGTGGATGCCCAACAGCTCCCGATAGTCCGATTTCAGCTCCAACCCGCAGCTCGTCCCGCCGACTACGATGGGAATGCCCTGCCCGGCATAGGGCGCGAGCTTGCGCAAGTTGGCGTGCGCGTAGCGTCGCGCGGCTACGAAGTTGCCATTGGACTGCATCGGCAGGCCGCAGCAGTTCTGCTCTGGCAACACAACCTCGAAGCCGTTGTGCTCCAGCACCGCCACGATGGCCTTGCCGACCTCGGGCTCGTAGTGCTCGGTGGCGCAGCCGTGGAAATAGGCGACTTTGCGGGCCGACGCGCCGCCTTCGGCGGGAGACCCTCTTCGCGCCGACCGGGGATGTGTCCGGAAGAACCACCTTCTGAACTTGCTGAAATGAAACTTCGGGAAGGGCGCGCGGTGGTCAATGCCGAGCATCCTCTCCATCAACATGCGCACCGGTCGTAGCCCCATCACCAGGTTGGCCAGCGGAGCGACGAAGCCGCCGACCTGCCCCAGCACCTCGTTGTAGCCCAGCAGGGTATTGCGCCACAGCTTCGGATCGAACGGCATCTCGCGGCGCAGCCGCCGACGCAGTTCGGCCTTCGCAGCCGTGTTGATCTCCATCACCTTGACGCCATGCGGACACACGAGGGTACAGATGCCGCAACCCGAGCAATAGTCAAGGGAGTGATCGGGCGAGAGCGCGGCGGGGTTGCGAAAACGCTGCGCCTGCGGCCCGACGTACTTGGGGCCTGGAAACCGGTCGGTGACCGGAACCACCGGGCACGCACTGGTACAGATATTGCACTTGACGCACAGATCAGCCGTGCGCCTGATGTCTTCGAGCAAGGCAGAGGTGTAGATGTCGGTCATGGTAACGATTGCGTATTGCATATTGCGTTCAGAGCACTTCCACGTCGTGGGGTCGGCTTTCGGTCATGCCGGCCTGGGTGATCGGCGCAAACTCGGCATTAGCTTGCAGATTCTCGATGTCGCGCGCGCCGCCATAGCTCAGCGCGGAGCGCAAGCCGCCGACGAGTTGGTGCAGCAGGTCGTCCACTGAACCCCGGTAAGGCACCGCGGCTTCGACCCCTTCAGCCACGACCCGCGTCCAAGCCGGGTCCTCCTCGTCGCCGTCCCCCTCCTGCCGGTCAGGCCGATCCATCGTCGCGCCCAATGAGGCCATACCGCGACTCATTTTGCTCCGCCGACCGTTGTGCAGAACGATCACGCCAGGGCTCTCGTCGGTCCCTGCCAGCAGGCTGCCGACCATGACGCTGGAGGCGCCTGCAGCCAGGGCCTTCACCATGTCGCCGGAGTTGCGAATCCCACCGTCAGCGATGATCGGCACGCCGAAAGGCCGTGCTGCTTCCGTGCATTCGATGATGGCGCTCAACTGGGGAACGCCGAAGCCGGTTATGACACGGGTAATGCAGATGGAGCCTGGCCCCACGCCCACCTTGACGGCATCTGCGCCCGCCTCAATCAGATCACGCGTGCCTGCGGCCGTGGCTACGTTGCCAGCGATGATCTCGATTGGACTGAATGCCCGCCGCAGCGCCTGCACCGCATGGATCGCATTATCGGAGTGACCGTGCGCGATGTCCACGGCGAGCACATCGGCCCCTGCCTCCAGCAACAAGGCTGCGCGTTCCAGAAAACCGGGTTGTACGCCCACAGCCGCGCCGATGCGGAGCCGACCTTTCTGATCCTTGGTGGCATGGGGATGCTGCAGTAACCGCATGATGTCTTTGGCGGTAATCAGGCCCGCCAGCCGGCCGGCATCGTCCACCAGCGGCAGCTTCTCGAGTCGGTGTTCGTGCAAGATGCGCCGCGCGTCTTCCAGGCTGGCGCCCACCGGCGCAGTGATCAACCGCTCCACCGGGGTCATCACCTGATGCACCAGCTCAGAATCGGCCGCGAACCGGATGTCGCGGCTGGTGATGATCCCCAAGAGCCGGCGCTGCTCGCCAACAACCACCACACCGCCGATGCCATGGCGCTTCATGAAGCTGCGCACATCCCTGACAAAGGCATCGGGTCCAAGTGTATAGGGAGCTTCCACGATGTGGCTTTCGGCTCGCTTTGCCTTGCGCACCTCTTCAGCCTGACGACTCTCGGTCATGAAGCGGTGGATGATGCCCATGCCGCCGGCGCGCGCCATGGCGACCGCCATCCGCCACTCGGTGACGGTATCCATGTTGGCGCTGACGATCGGCACAGCCATGCAGATGTTGCGCGATAGGCGCGTGGCTGTACTGACGTCGCCGCGCGAGCGCACTGGCGATCTCTTAGGGACCAACAACACGTCATCGAACGTCAAGCCGGCCGAAGAACGTAGATTCATAGTGCGCCTGCCTCCTGCGCGGCGCGATAGGCCGTCGCCAGCCAAACCCCCTCCGTAGAGCCTTCGGCCAGGGGCGCGTAGCCGGCCAGGAGCCGGCCCGCGATGTAGACGTTCGCCAACACGACACGGCCAGACTCATCTACAGGCTGCAACTGGCTGTTTGCGCGCACGCCGACCTTGTGGATTGGATGCTCTTGTTCTGAAAGGAAAACCGGCTGGAACCAGTCGCCCACGCCGGCCCGCTCCTGGCTCGCGTCGCGGGGCGGTGTATGCAGCGGCAAGCCGAAGATCGTCTCGCGCAACTCGCCGCGCTGGTCGCTGGCGATGCCGCCGCCATAGAGACCGCCCGTCGCCAGGATGATCGCATCCCCGCGATAGGTTCGCTCCCGCACGACGTCGGGCGCGATCACGCCGATCGCGCGGCCGTTTGCGGTGACGCCCCGCGTGACCGTCATGTCCAGCAGGATCTGCACACCGGCGCGCGTCAACGCGGCCTTGCACGCCTGGTACAACCGCGTCCCCGGCACACTCGGCGGCAAAGTGGGAATCTCGAAGACGGGCACGCCCAGGCGCTCCTGCAGATCGCGCCAGGCTTCGACAGCACGCTCCAGGCCGATGACGGCCGGAAAGCCCACGCGCACCGCGCCATCCAGCCTGGGCCTGAGTTGGTCCGCAATGCGTGCGCGCACCTCAGCCCGCTCGAACAACCGCGCCAGCCCGACGGATGTGAGATCGAACTGACTGGCTGCGCGCATCTCGGGCAGGTCGAACGCGAGACCGCGCGCAGCCACGCCTTGCCGCGCCAGGTTCTCCGCGCACAACTGGGGATAGAAGTCACGCCAGCCCCGCGGGCCGGCTATCAGCATCGGCTCAGGCCGGCGCAGGTCGCCGGCGACGAAGCTGGCGGGCGCAAGCGCGGCGGCCGCGCTCGCGCCGAGGGCCGTGGGCAACTGATAGTTGCTGGACAGGTCTCCTTCGTAGCTCACATCGTCCTGCGCCGTCGCCTCGCGCAGGGCCGCGATGCCGCCCCACAGCGCCTCCAGCCCTGCCAGCGAGTACGGGTGCCTCGGATGGGCAGCCGTCCAATGACCCAGCGCCGCCGGCAGATCGCCGTCGGCATCCAGCAGCCCGATCCAGCCCGCCGCGAGATGTGTGGTCCCGATGCCGGTCGCCAGGACGCGTACCCGCGCCCCGCGCTGACGTGCAATCCAGGCGGCCAGGAGTCCGGCCGGCCCTGCGCCGATCACAAGGATGTCGCTCATGCCGGCCTCATCGGTATCTGACTCGCCACTGAATCTGCCGCGCCTTGCCGATCCAGGGCAGCGCCAGGATCAGCCCGGCGACGAACCCGCCGATGTGCGCGAACCAGGCTACGCCGCCCGTCTCGCTGGCGCCGAACGAGAGGACGCCGTTGAAGAGCTGCAACACGAACCACAGACCCAGCACGACAATCGCCGGCAGGGCACGCACGCGCGCGAAGTAGCCGAGTATCAGCAACGTCTGCACGCGCGCCCTGGGGAAGAAGAGCAGGTAGGCGGCCAGCACGCCAGCGATCGCGCCGCTCGCGCCGATCCCTGGCACGTTCGAGCCCCAGCTTGCCAGCACCTGTGCGGCGCTCGCCGCAAACCCGCTGGCCAGGTAGAACAGCGTGAACCAGAAATGCCCCATCACATCCTCGACGTTGTTGCCGAAGATCCACAGATAGAGCATGTTGCCGGCGATGTGCATGACGCCGCCGTGCAAGAACATCGCGGTGACGAAGGTCAGCCAGGTAGCGGGGCCGAAATCGGCCGCGACCCGCGCGGGCACCACGCCGAACGCGAAGATGGCCTGGTTCAGCGCCTCCTGGCCGCTGGCGCTCATGAGCAGCATCTGGAGCACGAATACCACGACGTTTGCTCCCAACAACAGAATCGTGACGATGGGAAAGCAGCGAGTAGGAAGTCCATCGCTGATAGGAATCATGCTGCCTCCGGGATGAGATCGATCATACGGCGGCAATCAGCGCGCCAACTGCGGCACGATGACGCCGAAGAGCGCGTATAACGCCAGCAACGGCAGGCTAGCGAACGGCAAACCGAACAGGAGCGGGTCGAGTCGCCGCGGCAGCCAGGGGCGCACTGCCAGGCCCGCAGCGATCGCCGCAGTCAAAGCCAACGGCCATTTGGGCAACCCCGCCTGGGCAAGCACGCCCCAGCCCGCCAGCACGATCGCGAAGATGACCAGCCCGCCCGCCAGGATGCGGCTGTTGCGCGGGATCAGCGCCCTCTCCCAGCCGGCCGCAAACGCCAGCCCGATCGGGATCAGCGCGGTGAAGAGATAGCGCCCCTGATGCTGAACGAACTGCGCGTTGTACCAGGCGTAGGTGAGCAAGGTGAGGCCGGCGGAGATGACGAGCAGGCGTATTGCGTAGTGCGGTTTGCGTAGTGCGTATTGCGTATTGCGTAGTGCATGAGGCGTGGGGCGCGCGCCGCGGTCGGGCTGGAGGGGCCATGCGCCGCGCAGCGCGAGGCCGGCCGCGACGACGCTGCTGGTCAGCGCCAGCACGAAGTATGCCCGGCTATCCATCCACGCGCCCATCCAGCCAAAAATGCCCCAGAAGCTCTTGAAGGTCCATTCGACGCCGCGACGCCAGTAAGCCGTCCAACCGTATTGCGCGATGAAATCTGCCAGGCGCATCTGGCCGACCACGATCTGGTCATGGCGGATGAGGCCGAGGAGGTCGGGCCAGCCATACACGGCGATGTTGCGAATGTACCACGGCAGGGCGATCACGGCGGCTGGCGCAGCGACCAGCGCGATCTCCGCCAGGATGCGCCGCGCGGAGGCGCGCTCACGTCGCCACAACCAGAGCAAGGCTCCGCCAGCCAGCGGCAGGGCGATGTACACAGTGGTCTTGGCGATGAGGATGAGACCGAGCAGAACGCCCAGCGCGATCAGGCTGCGCGGCGACCTGGCGGCTGTCGGCAGGGA
>VGOD01000098.1 GCA_016876015.1 Chloroflexota bacterium | reverse complement strand
CGCCACTCGCCCAGGCGCAAGAGGCCGCGGCCAGCCCGACGCCTGCGCTGGCGGCGCCTGCCGAAGCGACGGCCACGCCGCGGCCGCCTGCCAATCCCACCAGCCCGGCGCGGCAGGCTGCGGCGGCGGACCGCCAGTCGCGGCCCGGCCCTGATGCGCCCACGCCGATCCTGGCCGGCCGCGTCTCATCGGCGCCGGCCGCGGGGTCTTCCCTGTCGCCATCCGGTTCCGGCCGTGCCGCAGGAGGCGGCAGCGCGCCGCGATCGTCGCTGCCGGACCGCAGTTTCCGCCTGGCGTTGCTGCCGGGCTATGCGACCTATCTGCTGATGGCCGGCGCGCTGGCGGCCGCCGGGGTCATCGTCGCGCGACGACGAGGTTATTGACAGGACTTACGCAGTCGCACGTCATCGCGAAGCATCCTTCAGGATTGCGAGCGCCGTTTGCGAAGCAATCTCCCTCGCCAAGCAGGAGATTGCTTCGTCGCACACTACGCTCCTCGCAATGACCGCGACGAGGAGTCCACTGCGTAAGTCCTGTTATTGAGAAATCCAAAGACAGTCCGCAACCTTGTCTTCGAACGCGTCTTTTCATCCCCTTGCCTGGACCGCCTGGCTGGCTGCCGCGGCTTTGCCGGCCCTCTCGACGCGCAATCCGCTCTACTTGAGTCTGACCCTGGCGGCCGTGGCCGTCACCTATGCGGCGCTGGGTCGGCGCAGTCCCCTGGCGCGCAGTTGGGCAGCCTTCGTGCGGTTCGGCGCGTTGCTGTGGCTGCTCACGATCCCCTTTACCGCACTGACCGCCCATCATGGGACGATCGTGCTGTTGCAGTTGCCCGCCAACTGGCCGGTGATCGGCGGCCCCATCACCGGCGAGGCGCTGCTCTACGGGCTGACGGGCGGGCTGGCGCTGGTGACGCTGCTGCTCATCTTTGCGGCATTCAACGTAGCCGTGGATCAGGCGCGGTTGCTGCGGATGACGCCGGGTTTCATCTACCAGGCAGGGGTCATCACGGCCATCGCGGTCGCGTTCGTGCCGCAGATGGTTGCGGGCTGGCAGGCGATCCGCGAGGCGCAGCGGGTGCGCGGCCACCGGCTGCGCGGAGTGCGCGACTTGTTGCCGTTGATCTTGCCGCTGCTGGTGACCGCGTTGGAGCGCGCGATGCAGTTGGCTGAATCCATGGAAGCGCGCGGGTTCGGCGGGCAGGTGTTGGCCGGCGCCCCGGCGCAACGCATCCGCAGCCAACTGGCGATCCTGGGCGGCCTGGCCGCGCTGGCTGCGGGTTTTGCGGGGCTGGGCTTCTGGCCCGAACAGCGACCGCTGATCGGGATCACGATGGCCGGCGGGATGGCGGCCCTGCTGGCGAGCTTTTGGGACCTGGGCCGCCGGGTGCGGCGCAGTCGCTATCGGCGCTGGCAGTGGGGCCGCAGCGACCGCGGCGTACTGGTCGTCAGCCTGTCTGCTGCGTTGGGTTGGGCCGCGGCCTGGCTCTGGCGCGGCGAATGGCTGTTCTACTATCCCTATCCGCCCTATTCGCCGTGGCCGACCTTCCTGCCGGCGTTGGGACTGGCCATCTTGACGTTGGCGCTGCCCGCCATGCTGCTCCGTCCCGCGCGGCCCGTGGTCGGAACCGATGCAGCCCGTCCAGCTTGCGATCGGACAGCCAACGTCATGAGCGAATCAGAAAGAGGAGCCTACGCTCTTGATCGAGCTTGACCGCGTCACCTACACCTATCCCGACGCAGCCGTCCCGGCGCTGGCCGATTTCTCGGTCACAATCCAGCCCGGCGAGTTCGTGCTGGTGGTCGGGCCTTCAGGCGCGGGCAAATCCACCTTCTTGCGCACTCTGAACGGGCTGGCGCCGCACTTCTATGGCGGCCGTTGGGCCGGCCGGGCGCGCATCTTTGGCCGCGACCCGGTGGCGCTGGCCCCGCGCGGCATGGCCGATCTGGTAGGCTTCGTCTTCCAGGATCCCGAGGCGCAATTCGTGGTGGATACGGTCGAAGACGAGCTGGCCTTTGCCATGGAGAACTTCGCCCTGCCGCAGGCCACCATGCGCAAGCGCGTCGAAGAGGTGCTGGATCAGATGGCCATCGCCCATCTGCGCGACCGGCGCATCAGCACCCTTTCCGGCGGCGAGAAGCAGCGCGTGGCCATCGCAGCCGTGCTGGCGTTGCAGCCCGAAGTGCTGGCGCTCGACGAGCCGACTTCGCAGCTCGATCCCCAGGCGGCCGAGGAGGTGCTGGTGGCGCTGCGCCATCTGAACGAGGATTTGGGGCTGACGATCATCTTGAGCGAGCATCGGCTGGAACGCGTGGTGCAATACGCCGACCGGGTGCTTTACTTGCCGGCGCTCGCCGCGGCGCCGATCCTGGCAGAGCCGCGAGTCGTCATGGGGCAGTTGCCCCTCGTGCCGCCGCTGATCGAGCTGGGGCGCCGGCTGGGCTGGCGGCCGCTGCCGCTGACGATCAAGGAGGGCCGCGCGTTCATCAGGCGGCTGGCAGACCAGGGATGGGAGAGCGCGCGCGCAGTGGAGCAACCTGGCGACGGCACAGCGACGCGCTCTGCCACGGCCGCCCCCATCGTGACGGTCCACGATCTTCGCTATGCCTACGACGGCCACCCCGCGCTGCGCGGGGTCAGCCTGGCGATCACACAGGGAGAGTTCGTGGCGCTCATGGGTCGCAACGGATCGGGCAAGAGCACGCTGCTCAAGCAGATCGTCGGGCTGCTCAAACCGGACCAGGGCCGGGTTGCGGTCGCGGGCCTGGATACGCGGCAGACCGCGGTGGAAGAGCTGATCCGCATCGTGGGCTATGTGCCGCAGCATCCGGCCGCGCTGCTTTTCGGCGAGACGCTGGCCGACGAGCTGGCCTTCACGCGACGCGGACACGGGCTGCCGGCCGATCGGCCTGCGGACCTGGCGCTCCTGGCGCGGCTGGGGCTGGGTGATCTGGCCGGCCGCGATCCGCGCGATCTGAGCGGCGGCGAACAGCAGCGCGCGGCGCTGGCGACGATCCTGGTCGCCGATCCGCAGGTCATCTTGCTCGATGAGCCGACGCGCGGGCTGGACTACGCCCAGAAACAGAACCTGGCCCGCCTGCTGCTGGCCCTCAGACGCGACGGCCGCACGATCATCATGGCCACGCACGATGTAGAGCTGGCCGCGGCCGCGGCGGATCGCGTCGTGCTGATGGGCGAGGGGGAGGTAGTGGTGGACGGGCCCGCGCGCCAGGTGATGAGCGACTCGCAGGTCTTTGCCTCGCAGATCAACAAACTCTTCCGCGACCCACGGTTTCTGGTGGTGGATGACGTGATTGGGCAGATGGCAAGTTGCAAACCCGTCCTGAGCGTAGCCGAAGGATTGCAAATTGCAGATGGCAGGGGGGAGCAGGAGAATGTCTGAGTCGCCGGCTTGCCGATTTCCCAAGTTCCCAATCTACCAACTTACCAACTACTCTTCGGCCGCCATCCTTCTGTTGGCCAGCGCGCTCGGGTTGGGTGCGTTTCTCTATCCCTTCTTCTTGCCGGCCATTGCCGCCGATGGCATGATGGCGCACGCGACCGATGCGCCGCTGATCTTCGTGCTGCTGGTGGTGCTCTGCCTGGCTGCGGTGTTCGCCAGCCTGACGAGCCAGCAACTGACCAGCAAGCTGATCGCCGTGCTGGGCATTCTGACCGCGCTGAGCGCGGTGTTGCGCACGATACCGGGGCCGGCCGGCTTCAACGCGATCTTCCTGCTGCCGATCCTGGCCGGCTATTGCTATGGGCCGACGTTCGGATTCTTGCTGGGCGCGCTGTCGCTGCTCGTCTCCGGGCTGATCGGCGGCGGGGTGGGGCCGTGGCTGCCCTATCAGATGTTCTCGACCGGCTGGGTGGGGATGCTGTCGGGCTGGCTGCCTGAGTTCCGGCGCCATCGCCGATGGGAGCCGATCATGCTGGCCGGCTGGGGCGCGCTCTTAGGCCTGGTCTTCGGCGCGATCATGAACGTGTGGTTCTGGCCCTTTCTGGCCGGCGGGACAGCCGTGGGGCAGGCCCAAAATGGCGTGTGGCAGCCGGGGATGGCGATCTGGCCGACGCTGCGCGCATATTTGACGTTCTATCTGGCCACATCGTTATGGTGGGACCTGGGACGCGCGGCCGGCAATGCCTTGTTGATCGGGCTCTTCGGCGGACCGGTGCTGCGGGTGCTGCGGCGCTTCCGCAGCCGGTTCCGCTTCGATGTCGTACCTACCTACACGATTTCGATCCCTGCGCCTTCCACCACATCGCCCACGGCCCACGCCTCTTGTCCTCGTTCGGCGCAAAACGCTGCGAAGTGATCCGCACGCTCGGGCGGAACCGCGACGAGCAGCCCGCCCGATGTCTGTGGGTCGTGGAGCAACATCTCCTGCCAATCGTGCACGGGGCGGGTATACGTCACCTGGCTGTTGTAGAAGGCGTGATTGCTGTGCGCGCCGCCCGCGTAGATCCAGGCCGCGCCGTATTGCCAGGCGCCTGGCAGCCACGGCAGATCGTCGAAACGGAACCGCAGGCAGACGCGGCTGGCGTTCGCCATCTCGGAGGCGTGGCCGAGCAGCCCGAAGCCGGTGATGTCGGTCGCGCCGCGCGCGGCGACCGCCTGGGCCGCTTGCCCCGCCACCCGATTCAAGCGCATCATGCTGGCGATCGCGGCGTCGAGATGGGCAGGCGCGGCCGCGCCCCGCTTGAGGGCAGTGGTGATCGTGCCCGTGCCGAGCGGCTTGGTCAAGAAGAGCCTATCGGCCGGCCGGGCGCCGCCCTTGGTCAAGATGCGCGCCGGGTGCACGATGCCGGTGACCGCCAGGCCATACTTCGGCTCCCGATCCTGGATCGTGTGGCCGCCGGCGATCGCGGCCCCGGCCGCGGCCACGACCTCGGCGCCGCCGCGCAGGATTTCGGCCAACAGGTCTGGCGGCAAGTCGGCCGGAAACGCAGCCAGGTTGAGGGCGAAGAGCGCCTCGCCGCCCATCGCATAGACATCGCTCAGCGCGTTGGCGGCTGCGATCGCGCCGTACTCGTAGGGAGTGTCCACGATCGGCGTAAAGAAGTCGGCCGTCTGGATGAGCGCCTGCTCATCGTTCAGGCGATAGACGGCCGCGTCATCGGGCGTGGCGAGTCCCACGAGCAAGTTGGGATATCGCTCGGCGGGAAAGATATGCTCCAGGGCGCGCAGAACCTGCGCGAGCTGCCCGGCCGGCAGCTTGGACGCTCAGCCCGCACACGAGCTGAGGCTGGTTAGCTTGATGATCTGTTCGCGACTCAATGCAGGACCCTTTTCTGATGATCTGATGGAACCTACGGTTGATACGCCGATCGCGCAGTTTATGCCATGCGCCGCGGAGGGTGGCTGTTTCTCTTTCGGTCAGCCCCAAGCTCCCGATCAACAGAATCGCATCGTTGAGATCCAAAGCTGACTCGATGTCGCCCTTGAGCACCAGATCGTTCAGCCGATCGAAATCCAATCCACCAATACCCTGCAAAGGCAACAGCAGTGTCTCGGCTTCGTTGGGTTCCAGTTCCAGCACTCCGCCGCCATAGCTTCTGCCGATGACCTCCGACAGTGCGAAGGTAAGGGAATTGAGAAAAGCCGCGACAATCGCCTTGGGCCGCAATTCCGAAGTAAGCCGGACGCGATGAATCGTATCTGTGCTTGTCGCAGGGGTGGTGTTGAGAACCAGCTTGGGATAGCCGTGCACCTGGCGCAACATGAAGGCATCGGGAGTCCAGATCGAAGGGACCGCATACCAATGCTCGCGGATGCGGCACTTGTAGCCCTGATGGAATCCCTGGCGCATACCTGTCAAGACATAGTTCCGAGCGGCCACCGATAGCCTATCGAGCGGCGCTTCGGGCAAATTCAGGAGGCGGGACGGCAGCTGTTTCTCTATGTTCTCCCGGAGATCCTGCTCAGCGAAGATGAGTCCCCTCAGATGGGCTGACCGGGTCACGATAGGCACAGTATACTCAAGAAGCTGCCGCGCCGCCGCCTGCTCTTGGGTCAGCACGAAGAACTCATTCAGCCCCGTGACGATGCCCACATCTACGGACAGCACCTTGCGCGCGGCCGTCAATCGGGCATCATCTCGCAACGCCCGCAGCAGTCCCAGTTCTTTCCGATCGAGATAGTACTGCGTCCATTTCTCCGTCGAGTGGTCCATCTCCTTGGGCGGATCAGATGCAGGGCGCTCTTCCAGGTAGTCGGGCAGGTCAGCCAGCTCGTCAAGCTCCACAGTGCGTATGCCCGTGTGATCGTGGCCATCGCGCTCGCCCAGAAACAGCACTACTTCCTGCTGGATGCCCTCGAAGACCAACTTCCGAAAGGTGAGGAGGGTGATCTTGCTATAGCACTCAGTCAGGAATTGGCGCAATTCGGCCGCGTAACCCACTTGCATGAGTTCCGCGGGGATGACCATGGCAAGTCGGCCTCCGCCCGGGTTGAGCAAAAGCGTCGAGGCCACCATGAAAGGCACCCAGGCGTTGGTCAGGCGTGTGGGACGCAGCCCCGCATGTTTCATCAAGCGAAACGCGACGGTACGATGATCCTCCTGGAAATTCTGATAACGGATAAAGGGCGGATTGCCGATGATGGCGTCGAAGCGCAGTTCACTCAACAGGTGCTGTTCGCAGTATTGGAAGAAATCGCCCACCCAGATAGGGAGGGAGGACGCGGCGTCCAGAGGAGCAAGTCGCCTGGCTGCCTTTTCCGCCTCTTCTTCGTCAATCTCGACGCCGTGTATCAGGCGGCGAATGGCGCTGGGGCCTGCACCGCGTTCCGCCAGGGTCTCGGCGGCTGCCGCGAGGAACGCGCCGTCGCCGCAACTGGGCTCCAGCACCATATCGCCGGCCGAGCGAATGGCCCAGGCGGCCAGGAATCGGGCTATCGGCGGCGGAGTATAGTAGCCGCCGCGAAGCTTCTGTGTGGTGGCGGGCAGTTTCACGATGGGAGTTCCTCCCGAACATCGGCGCGTTGAGCCGAGCTCGTTGCCGAATTATACAGTGTCTCCCAGGACCGGTCAAACAGGGTGTGACATGCGCGGCGGTGCTTCGGTTTTTGGCGCAGACGTGTTAGAATGTGGCAGAGCGACCAAAATCCACCGAGGAGGGCATGTCATGAACCTGATCCTGGCCATTGTCCAAGACAACGATGCCGACGCCGTCACCCAGGCTCTGTTGGCCGATAACTACCGCCTCACGCGCTTGACCACAGCCGGGGGATTCTTCCGCCGCGGCAACGCAACCCTGCTCATCGGCGTAGAACCGGGGATGACCGATGACGTGTTGCAGATCATCCAGCACACTTGCTGTCCAGATGGCGAGAAACCGCCTGCCGACGCCGGTCAGCCGGCGTACAAGGCTACGGTGTTTGTGCTGCAAGCTGATCGCTTCGTTCACGTGTAGCGCGTTTGACAGCCGTCGCGACCTGTGCTATAGTCGCCTCCAATCGAATATCGCCACACAAAAGCTTTGAGCCGGACTAGTAGACGCCGAAGCGAGGCTTCAGAGAGTTGGCCGTTAGCTGCGAGGCCAGCGCCAGCGCCAGCGTCGAATGGACCGGGGAGCTGCAAGCCGAAAGGTCATGATGTCGTGTGTGCATCTGACTGACTAAGCGATGCCGGAACCGCCGCCGTTACCAGGGCTGAGGGGATCGGAATCGCGTCGCGCAACGGCGCACGGTCGCACCAGGCAACGAATGTCGTTCCCGTCCCTGCAATGAGTGAGGTCGGCCTTTCTGGCCCGGCCTAATCGGGGTGGCACCACGGGTGGTTATCGAACCCTCGTCCCCTTCGGGGCGAGGGTTTTGTTTTGCCCGGCGGGCGCGACCCTCTCCCCTCGCAATGGCCCGCCGTGACACCGGGCCGCACGGCCCAACATCACACAGGAGGGGAACATGTCTGGCTCTACATCTGGCGCCAATGGATCGAACGGCTCGGCCGTGAACGGACTGGATGGCTATCGGCTAGTCCTGCCTCAATCGCGCATTCCGACCGCCTGGTACAACATCCAGGCGGATTTGCCAGCTCCGCTGCCGCCGGTGTTGCACCCGGCCACACAGCAGCCGGTGGGACCGGCGGACCTCACCCCGCTCTTTCCGATGGGCCTGATCCTGCAAGAGGTCAGCCCGGAACGCTACATCCCGATTCCGGCAGAAGTGCGGGAGATCTATCGGCTATGGCGGCCCACGCCGCTGGTGCGCGCCGTCCGCCTGGAGAAGGCGCTCGATACACCGGCGCACATCTACTACAAGAACGAGAGCGTGAGCCCCAGCGGCAGCCACAAACTGAACACCGCGCTGGCGCAGGCTTACATCAACAAACAGGAAGGGGTCGGCCGCATCGTCACCGAGACGGGCGCGGGTCAGTGGGGTTCGGCGCTGGCGATCGCCGGTTCCTTCTTCGACATCGCGATTGACGTCTACATGGTGAAGATCAGCTACCAGCAGAAGCCGTATCGCCGCTCGGTCATGCAAGCCTATGGCGCGACCGTTACACCCAGCCCATCGGACAAGACCAACGCTGGCCGGGGCATCCTGGCGCGGGATCCGAACAGCAATGGCAGCCTGGGCATCGCCATCTCTGAGGCGGTGGAGGTTGCGGCGACGAGCGGCGGCATGACCAAGTACTCGCTCGGCTCGGTGCTGAATCACGTGCTATTGCACCAGACGGTGATCGGGCAAGAGGCGGTGGAGGGCATGGCCGAGATCGGTGAATACCCGGACGTGGTGATCGGCTGCGTGGGCGGCGGCTCGAACTTTGCGGGTCTGGCCTATCCGTTCCTGCACAAGACGCTGACCGAAGGGGTCAAGACGCGGTTCCTGGCCATCGAGCCGGCCTCGTGCCCTACGCTGACGCGCGGGCCCTATCGCTATGACTTCGGCGATACTTCTGGCATGGCGCCGCTGGTCAAGATGTACACCCTGGGCCACGACTTCGTGCCGGCTGGCATTCATGCGGGCGGTCTGCGCTATCATGGCATGGCGCCGAGCATCTCCGCGTTGGTGAAGGGGGGCTATATCGAGCCGCGCGCCTATCATCAGACGCCGTGCTTCGAGGCTGCGGCCCTGTTTGCGCGGCTCGAGGGGATCATTCCCGCGCCAGAAACCAGCCATGCGATCCGGGCGGTGCTCGATGAGGCGCTGAAGTGTAAGGAGACCGGCGAGAAGAAGGTGATTCTCTTCAACTTCTCGGGCCACGGCCACTTCGACATGGCCGCGTATGATGCGTACCTGGGCGGCCAACTCCAAGACTACCAGATGAGCGAGGAAGAGTTGGCGAGGGCGTTGTCCACAGTGCCGCAGGTGAGCGAGGCGGGGTAACGTTCTGAGCCGGCGGTCGTGGCCCAGGCTGTGCGACCGCGCCGCCGAATCGCACACGAAAAGAGGCCCGCTCTCTCGCGAGAGAGCGGGCCTCTTTGTTATAGTCTTACCCGCCAACATTCGCGTGATTCGCGAGAATCTTCGGCAGCGTCATTGCGAGCGCCGTTTGCGAAGCAATCTCCTGGTCTGCTCTGACTGGAATGGCTGACACGCGCGCCGATTTGACAGATCGCGCGATTGATGGTACATTACGAACTAATGTTCGAGCGCAGCAGCGCACTGATCCTGGAGACGATCACACAGGCATGAAAGGAGACCAGCGATGACGCACACGATTGTCCATTTCGAGATTCCTGCGGATGACGTGGAACGCGCGCGCGCGTTCTACAAGGACCTGTTCGGCTGGCAGACCGAAGCGCCCCCCGGCTTTTCCGACTATTGGCTGATCGAGACGGGGCCTGAAGGGCAGGCTGTGGGGGGAGGGTTGTTCAAGCGGCAGATGCCGGACCAGGGCATCGTCAACTACATCAGCGTCGAGTCGGTGGCCGAGTACGCGAGCAGGATCGAGCAGTTGGGCGGCAAGATCATCATGCCGCGCTCGCCGGTGCCCGGCATGGGCTGGTTTGCGGTCTTCCAGGACACGGAGAAGAACGTCCTGGCGCTGTGGGAAAGCGATCCCGCGGCGAGTTGAGCGGGCGGCAGAGGTATGTCAGGCGCCTGGCGTCTTGGGGCAGCGTCAGGCGCTTGCGCGTCTACGCCGCATCCTGTGTGCCCGCCGCTCTGGCTTCAACTGGCCAGCGACCACAAGAAGCTGCTGTTGCGCACCTTGATCCAAAAAGCCACCCGCACCCCTACCGGACTGGATCCTCAAGCGGATTCACGACGGTACAATCGAGCCAGCCCTCGTCTCGCGTCATCCGCAGCAACACCACCTGCTGATTCAGGCGGCCCCAACCCTGACCGAGCACCTGCGTCAACTGGCCGCCCAGGTGCGCGGCCGTCGCCATACCCAACCACTCGCCCCCGTCACCGATGCATCCGCCGCCTGATACCCTGATCAACCAGGGAGAGCATTATGTTACCCCTCAATCGGCGAAACAACTTTCGTCTTCAACCCCTTGGCTCTCCTGGCGCGCTGGGAAAGCGATCATCGCACGTACACAGGAAGTCAGCCTGACCCGCCTCGACCGAGGCCAGATGCAGTGCATCCAACGGTTTGAAGCTCAGACGATGCAACTCTCTGGCGCGCGCTTCGACATCAGGCTCCAAGAGCACAAACGACGCCGCTTTAGCCAGAGCTTCCAGAGCATATTTCTGGCGGGTCAAGTTCGGGTTCTGTTGACCTCGAACACTAACGCTTCCGAGGACAACAACTCAACGCTCCTCGAGTCACATAAGGCCTAGATTCCCAAGACGGCTTCAGACTCAAGCAAGACTCGGAGTTGAGTCTTGTTGTCAAGCGAGCCTTGCAGACTGCACGTGTCGAGATAAAGTATCCTCTCAATAATCCGGGGAAACGGCGGTCACAGACCGCCTACGAGCCTGCTTTCAGGGGGTCTGCGACCCCCGTCGGCCCCCACTTATTGAAAAGATACGAGATAAATGATCATGCAGGAAGAGCCGCTCACGACGAAAAATGGTGTCTTCTGTGCCCGCGTTGCGGAACGACCGTATCATAGTGCCATCATAGCATGGGAGTCATGTTATTGCAAGGGGCGGGGACCTTTGCGAGGCGACTTGCCATGCAATCGAAAAGGCTCTTGGATCACTCGAGGCCTTCCTGACCTACCTGGCAGCAGTGTGTTTTCCCTTCTGACCGTCTTTCCGTTGACCCCGCTCAGGCTGCGTCCGCAGCCCCCTGGACTGATCCACCGACCTCGGCCTCAACCCTAACCTCAACTTGCCCCCCGTGGCGAATCTTGTATAATAGTACCCCATGACCCCCGTGCTGCAACTCCTGCTTCTGCTGGCCGTGCTCATCGCCGCGGCGAAGATGTTGGGCCTGGCGAGCACCCGCATCGGACAGCCGGCTGTGCTGGGCGAACTGCTGGCCGGACTGCTGTTCGGCCCATCGGTGCTCAATGTGTTGGCGCTGCCTTTCTTCAGCGACAAACACCTGGGCGAGACGGTCTCTCATCTGGCCGAGATCGGCGTCATCCTGTTGATGTTCATCGCCGGGCTCGAGGTGGATTTGGGCCAGATGCGACGAGCCGGCCGCGTGGTCGTCTTCTCGGGCCTCAGCGGCATCTTCGTCCCGTTGTTAATGGGCATAGCTGTCGCTCTGCCGTTCGGCTACAATCCGGTCCAGGCGGCCGGCGTCGGCATGTTGTTGGCCGCCACTAGCGTCAGCATCTCCGCGCAGACGCTGCTGGAACTGAGAGTGCTGCGCAGCAAGGAGGGGATCGCGCTCCTCGGCGCGGCCGTGGTGGATGACGTGGTCGTCATCTTGTTGCTCTCCATCATGTTGGCGTTGACCGGTGGAACAGGCGCCGGCCTGGTGGGTATCCTGTGGCTCATCGGCCGAATGATCCTCTACCTGGCGCTGTTCGGCGTCTTGGGCCGTTTTCTCATACCGTGGCTCTTGACCCGCATTAATCGCTGGCCGATCAGCCAGGGCCTGCTGGCCGCCATCGTCGTGATCGCGTTTATCTTTGCCTGGGCGGCTGAAGTGGTGGGCGGGATCGCCATGATCACCGGGGCGTTTCTGGCGGGCATCTTCGCGGCCCGCACCGGCTTTCATAGGCCAATCCTGGAAGGGGTCAGTGCGTTGACCTACGGGTTCTTCGTGCCTATCTTCTTTGCCAACATCGGGTTGCACGCTGATCTGGGGGCGCTGCGCGGCAATCTCGTCTGGCTGGCTCTGATAATCGTGATCGTAGCGATCGTCTCGAAGATCGTGGGGTGTAGCCTCGGCGCCTGGGCCGGAGGTTTTGGCCGCGCTGAGGCGTTGCGGCTTGGCGTGGGCATGATCTCGCGCGGAGAGGTGGGGCTGATTGTAGCCACGTTGGTGGTCAACAATGGTTTGGTGCCGCCTGATGTGATCACGGTCGCCGTGCTCATGGTCATCGTCACCACCCTGGCGACCCCGCCCTTGTTGCGCATGGCTTTCCGCGGCCGAGGCGAGGGGATGGCGACGGCCGCTGTTGGAGACTGAGAAAACGCGCCGCGCTCGCGGTGCGTTTGGGGAGTGGATGAATGCCAAGCATGGTTGTGTTGGTTCTGGACGATGTGGATAGGCTACAGGATGTGATACGCGCCTGGCATCAAGCTGGGGCGACCGGGGTAACGATCCTGGAGAGCTGCGGTGCGATGCGGATTCTGGTCCACGGCGGCACGCGCGACGATGTGCCGCTCTTCCCGGGTCTGCGCGATCTGTTGGCGCAAACCGAGGTCCGTCACCGTACCCTGTTCACCATCGTCGGCGACGCGGTCGGCGCCGAAGCTGTGTTTGACGCCACCGAGGCGGTGATCGGTCCGCTCTCGGCGCCGCACAGCGGCATCATCTTCGCCTTGCCGGTGCTGGCCGCGCGCGGCATCGAGCCACGCGCAGAGCGCGAGAACTGAGGCTGTCAGGTTTCTGAAACCTGACAGCCTCGCCCTCACCGCGACCTGGCGAACGCGCGCACCGCGGCCGCGATCCAAAAGACCGACCACGCCACCATGCCGATGCCGGCCAGCGAGATCGCCGTCGCATTGACCAGCGGCTCGCAGCGCACGCCATCAGCCGAGATGCGGATAACCCCTTGCGGCTTGGCCGTACCGCCCCCGCCTCCACCGCCGCCCGCGCCTTCGCCGGTGCTCGGCGGCTTGTCGGTCTCGGTCGAGACGGCTGTGCCGCTGCCATGGCCGAAGCCATAGCCGAAGCAATAGCCGACGCTGGCCACCGGGATGACCGTCGCATCGCCTTCTTTGATCGGTTCGCCAAACACCGATCCCACGTTGAGCCGCTTCAACATATCCTCGATCGGCTCTGTTGACAACACCATCTTCTCGTCCATGCTTTTCCTCCCAGTGAAGTACAGTTGCTCCTATGCTATAGATGTTCAGATGATCTTCTGGACTCGAGGCTTTAGCCGGTCGCTCTCGTAGCCCAGAATAACCGGCTGAAGCCTCGAGTCCGAATCGTGAATCCCAAATGTTTATCTGACGAACTAGACCAGTCTACGCACGGCGATCAGCGCCAGGCAGACCCCCGCGACCGCCAGCCCCGACCGCCAGATGCCCTGCCATGCCTGCCGATCGGCATCGAGCACGGGAACGCGCTGCTCGCTGCCATCTGGCTCGCGCACGATCACCTCGACAGGTTTGAGCCGGACCCAACCGCCGCCCGCGACGCCGCTTGCGCCGTTCTTCGCCATGCACCAGCCGGTTAACCGCGCCACGGGCTGGACCGTGCGCGCGCCGATGACCATCGGCTCGCCGACGAGCGTGCGGTCTATCCGCTCTGGCCTCTCGTGAGCGCCCGTCAATGTGTCCTCCATCTTCGCCTCCTTCTATCTACACCCCCTGCGTCTTGATTCCGCGCCGCAGCAACGCCATCAGCCGATCATGATCGCAGCGCGGCAGACAGAACGCGGCGCGTTCGAGTCGCCCCCGCCGCACGCAGGCCAGCGTCTCTTCCTCAAGCCACGAGACGCGCACAGGGACGTCTTCCAGCTTCACGATCGTCTCGGTCGTGGCCCACGTCGGCAGCCAGGCTTCCCCTTCCCGCCGTTCCAGGCCGCCCATCACCTCCACCGGGATGCCGTCGAAGTCAAAATGCCCCAGGTGTGAGCGATAGGCGTCGCCGCAGCGCAGCGCCACCGGTTCCACAACCCGCGTGGGGAAGAGTTGCTGGAACCGATACGCGCCGGGCGCGTCCGTCTCGATGTCCACATCGCGCACGGCCAGCGGTAGGCCATGCAGCGCCAGCGACGCGCCGCCCACGATCTTGTAATGCACGCCGGCGGCATCCAACCGGCGGGCCAGCGCCGCCAGAGCCGGCCGCCATCGTGGCTTGACCGCGACCGCCAGCAAATGCTCTGCGCCGCCGTGGATGCAGGGATCGGCCGCAATCTGCCGGTTCACATCCACCCAGGCATCCCAGGCCGGCCCATCGAGCTTGTTCAACTCCTCTTCGGCTGCGCTCGCCACGCCTTCGACGCCCAACACGGCCGCCACTTCGAAGCCGGCCTGCCAGCACAACGGCGCCGCCTCGGTCGGATGCGCGAAGTAGGCCACGAAGCTAACCCGGCCATCGGCCGGCGGCGGCAAACAGCCATCGGCCAGGATGCGGTCATAGATTGGCTGCTCCGCCAGCAATTGCGCGGGGTAGCGAGCTGCGCAGTCGCGATGGGCTGCATAGCGGGTGATGAAGGCGGCAAAGAGCACGCCGCCCGGCGCCAGCACGCGATACGCCCCGGCCAGCGCCTGCCGGCGCTCGCATTCCTCCAGCAGATGGTAGAGCGGCCCCATCAGCAGCACGGCGTCGAAGCTGCCCGCCGGGAAGCGCGTCAGATCAGTCGCCGTGCCTTGCTCGTAGCGCGCCAGCTCCGCGTTGGCCTCGGCCGCGCGCTGCCGCGCCAGGGCCAGGTTGCCGATCGCGAGATCGAACAGGGTCACAGCATAACCCTGCTGCGCCAGCTCGATGGCATAGCGACCTGGCCCGCCGCCACAGTCCAGCACGCTTGCGGGCGGTCGCGGCAGAAACTCGCGCAAGACGCGCAACGTCACCGCGAACTCGGTGCGGTGGCGATCCATACGCGCCCATTCGCGGCCAGGGTCCGCATCATAGAGTCTGGCGACAGCCGATGCAATGTCGAATGAATCCATTGCGATCAGCGACGCCTCCTTCTGCACGGGCTCGCCGCGTTCACGCGGCTTCGACGATGACCGCCGTGCCGTAGGCCAGCACCTCGGTCATGTTCTCGCCCAGCTCGGTGGCGTCGTAGCGCACGCCGATGATCGCATTCGCGCCTTGTTCCTGTGCGTGTTGGAGCATCAACTCGAACGCTTCGGCGCGCGTCTGCTCGCACAGCGAGACATATTCGTGGATCTTGCCGCCGGCGATGGTGCGCAGGCTGGCCGCAAGCTGTCCCACGAGTCCGCGCGAGCGCACCGTCACCCCGCGCACGACCCCCAGGTTGCGCACGATCCGCTGACCGGGAATCTCGAAGGCGGTAGTGGTCATCTTCATGTCCATAATTCGACTCTCCTCATCCTGGCAGGTGGGGGCAGGCTTTCTGAAAGACGGCTCGAACAAAACGAGTCGCCAAGCAACCCACTTCTTATACGCTCGAAGGGGCGATCCAGTTTCAGATTGTGGCGAAACACAAGGATGACCTGCAATCGGTCTCTATCGTTGGAGGGCTTTGCGCCGCCAGGTTTACTCGAGTACAATGCTTGATGAAGGTATATCTCGTGCAACGTTGATCCGTAGTGCGTGCCGATGCTCGTCATGCGTGGTATACTGGTGATTGCACTGATCTGGGAGGTGCGACTATGGCTGCCCTTACGACTGTGACTCCTGACATTGTGTTGACGCTCTTGTGACGCCTGCCACCGCGTGAGCGGCTGCGTGTGGTGGCGCAGGCCTTGCCGGAGCTGGAACGTGAACTGCCGGCTGTTCCGACGTCTGCGAGCTTTTGGCGCGGCGCCTCCATGCAAGCCTTGATCGAACAGCAGAATGTGCGGCCGGTGAATGACTTCGGTGCACTACTGGGAGGCTGGCCAGACGATGAATCGGTAGACGATTTTATCCACACTGTGCGCGAGTCGCGACAACTTTACCTTGCAGAGGTCGAGGACGAATGAGTGCTACAGTCATCCTCGATACCGAGGTAGTGTCTTTCTTGTTCAAAGGCGACACTCGAGCCGAGGCGTATCGCCCCCATCTACGCCACAAGACGTTGGCATTGTCGTTCATGACCGTCGCTGAGCTATACCAGTGGGTTCTTGTCCGCAACTGGGGAGACGACCGGATCACTCGATTAGAGCAGCAGTTGGCGACCTATGTGATTGTGCTCTACGATCGCGAGCTATGCTAGCAGTGGGCCAGGATCTGCGCCGCACGCCAGCGTCTCGGCAAGCCGATTTCGGCGCCTGATGCGTGGATTGCTGCGACGGCTGTGCGGCACGCGTGTCCGCTCGTGACGCATAATGAAGACGACTATGCCGGTGTTGCCGGTCTGACCGTCATTACGGCCGGTAGGTAATGTATGTAAGAACGACTACTACCATTTCGCGGCGGGTTGTGGTAGAGTGCGCTCATGATTTTAGAAACGCTGGTCGTTGGCCCGCTGCAGGTGAACTGCTATCTGCTCGGCTGCGCAGAGACCCGCCAGGCTGTAGTGATTGATCCGGGCGGCAATCCGTCCGAAATCCTGGCAGCCCTGCGCAGAAATGATCTCACGTTGCAGCGCCTGATCGCCACCCATGGGCACTTCGACCATGTGCTGGCTGGCCGGCCGCTGCAACAGGCGACGGCCGCGGCGCTCTACCTGCACGGAGCCGATCGGCTGATGCTGGCAGCTATGCAACGCACGGCCCTGGCCTGGTTGGGCTATGATCCGGGCGAGCCGCCCAAGATGAACGGCGATCTACGGCCCGGCGAGGAGATCAAAGTCGGCGACATCGCCCTGGAGGTCAGGCTGACCCCAGGCCATTCGCCCGGCAGCGTGACGTTGGTAGATCACGCCGGCCGCCGCGCGTTCACCGGCGACGCGCTGTTCGCCGGCTCGATTGGCCGTTCCGATCTGCCTGGCGGCAGCTCTCGGACATTGCTGGAGAACATTCGCACGCAGATCTTGACGTTGCCCGACGATTATGTGATACTGCCAGGCCACGGCCCTGCGAGCACGGTCGGCGAGGAGCGCAGCTCCAACCCGTTCCTTGCGAAGGGGGCCCCTGGTTTTTGATGTGGTCGCCGAGACGTTCGAGCTGCCGGCCGACATGGCCGATGCCATCATCGCGCACGCGTGTGCAAGCTACCCGGCCGAGGTATGCGGCATCATCAGCGGCCGGGCGGGGGTCGGGGTCGAGCTATATCTGGGCCGCAACGTATCGCCCACACCGACCGTCGCATACGAGCTGGACATCGAAATGTTGGCGCGGCAGGTGCGATTCGGGGACGATGGGCTGACGCTGGCAGCGATCTATCATTCGCACCCGGCCGGCCCCGAGGTTCCGTCGGAAAGCGACGTAAGCCGGGCGTTCTACCCGGACAGCGTCTATCTCATCTGTAGCCTGGCCGAACCAGCGCGGCCGATCTTGCGTGGTTTTCGGATCGTTGACGGCCGGGTGCACGAAACACGTTTGGTTCAGAGGTAATCTGGCATGGATACAAAACACCTTCTGCGGATGCTCAGCAACGCCTGCTCGTGTTGATGGCGGGCGTGAGTCGGCGTCGGCGCCGGTCATGCCCGCTGAAGCACACGGGCGATGAGCCGCGACCAATGGCGACACACGGATCAGTCTCTTGTAGCTGACGCTGATTCCGTACATCACGCAGTCCGCAGAGCGCAAGATCAACGGCTCATCGCGAGGCCGCAAGGCCCGATGAGCCGTTTTCTTTTTCGCCGACAATCAGGATCATCCCATCTACTGATGAAAGGAGCTTTCCACCATGTCTCACATCGCCGCCAATATCGCCGAGCTGATCGGCAACACGCCGCTCGTGCGGCTGAACCGCGTGACGCAAGGCGTTCACGCCGAAGTAGTAGCCAAGCTGGAGTTTCTGAACCCCGGAGGCAGCGTCAAGGACCGCATCGGCCTCAGCATGATCGCGGCCGCCGAGGCTGCGGGCAAGCTTGGCCCCGATACCATCATCCTGGAACCCACCAGCGGCAACACGGGCATCGGTTTGGCCCTGGTGGCGGCAGCCAAAGGCTACCGCTGCACGCTGGTCATGCCCGACACGATGAGCCAGGAGCGGCGCAAGCTGTTGCGCGCCTACGGCGCAGAGCTGATCCTGACCCCCGGCAGCGAGGGGATGCGCGGGGCAGTGCGCAAGGCAAGCGAATTGGCCGCCGCAGACTCGCGCTACTTCATCCCGCAGCAGTTCGAGAATCCTGCCAACCCAGAGATTCACCGCCGCACGACGGCCGAAGAGATCTGGCGCGACACCGATGGCAAGTTCGACATCTTCGTCTCTGGCGTCGGCACAGGCGGCACGCTGACGGGGGTCGGTCAGGCGCTGAAACCGCGGCTGCCGCATCTCAAGATCGTGGCGGTGGAGCCGGCTGATTCGCCTGTGCTCTCCGGCGGCAAGCCCGGCCCGCACAAGATTCAGGGGATCGGCGCAGGATTTGTGCCCGGCGTGCTCGACACGAGTCTGATTGACGAAGTCTTCCGCGTGACGAACGATGAGGCGTTTGCGATGGCCCGCCGCCTGCCGGTGGAAGAGGGGCTGCTTGTGGGCATCAGCTCTGGCGCGGCGGTCCATGCAGCCGTACAGATTGCAGGCCGCAGCGAGAATCGAGGCAAGTGCATCGTGGTCATCGTGCCCTCGAACGGCGAACGCTACCTGAGCACGGCGCTGTTTGCGGATTTGGCGGTCTGAGGGAGTAGTGCGTATTGCGTCACGCGTTTTCAGGCGCACAACACGCAGTACGCAGTACGCAATACGCAAACGCAATACGCACTACCCAGCACGCAGCACGCAATACGTGGTGTGCTCAGCGAGGATGGAAGATGCTCAAGACCCTACGCCGCGACATCCAGGCGGTCTTCGACCGCGACCCGGCCGCGCGCAGCGTGACCGAGGTGTTGTTGTTCTATCCCGGCCTGCACGCATTGTGGCTGCACCGTCTGGCGCACGCGTGTTGGCGCAACGGCTTCCATTTGATCGGCCGCGGCATCAGCCACTTCTCGCGCTGGCTCACCGGCATCGAAATCCATCCTGGCGCACGGATCGGGCCGGGCTTCTTCCTGGATCACGGCATGGGAACCGTGATTGGGGAGACGGCCGAGATCGGGACCGATGTGACGCTGTACCACAATGTCACCCTGGGGGGGGTCAGTTGGGAGAAGATTAAGCGCCATCCAACCCTGGAAGACCACGTAGTCATCGGCGCCGGCGCCCAGGTCCTCGGGCCGATCCGCATCGGCGCGCACAGCCGCATCGGCGCCAACGCCGTCGTGGTCAAGGACGTGCCGTCCTACTCGGTCGTCGTGGGGGTTCCCGGCCGGATCAAGGGACGCAACAGCGAGGCGGCGCTCGAAGTCGGCCGGGAAGACCTGCAGCACGATCGCCTGCCCGATCCGACAGTCGAGACGTTGCGCCACCTGACCGCCCGCGTGGTCAGCCTGGAACACACCATCCGACAACTCCACCTGGAGGATGATGGGCGCATGGCCGAGGCATGGGTGGATGGGGGAGGAAGCCACATTTGAGCGCGGGCCGCCAGATGGTGTATCATGCAGCCGCGGGATAAGATCGAGAGTCGCTCGTCCCGATCCCGCGCCCATCTTTCGGCCGGAGCAACTTCGTGCGCGTTTCCGTCATCTGCACCGTGCTCAACGAAGGCGAGGCTATCCGCCGGCTGCTGGATAGCCTCGCCAGCCAGACCCGCCAACCCGATGAAGTGGTCGTCGTAGACGGGGGCTCGCGAGACAACACGACCGCCGTCATCCGCGAATACGCCCATCGTCTGCCGCTGCGTGTGCTTGGCGAGCCGGGCGCCAACATCTCTC
>VGOD01000097.1 GCA_016876015.1 Chloroflexota bacterium | reverse complement strand
CCCTGACTGATGAACTGGTGAAGCTTGAACACGAACGCCTGGCCGCCGTCGGGCGCACGGACCTGCGTGCCCAGGAGGAGCATCGCGCGCAGCCGGACCTCACAGACTTTGGGATCGAACTGGGTGATGTCAGCCAATTGGCGGGCGCCTGCGGCCAGGGTCGTCGGGACGCGCCGGCGCAGGACGCCGCCTTCATCTTGGTACAGCCCAAAGGTGTCCTCGATCCAACCGCTGAGAGGGTTGGCAGCAAAGGCAGGCCAATCATCCGCGGCCGGTAGGGGGTCAAGGAGGGCCTGGCGCAAAGCCACGGCATCGTGAGATGCCGCTGCATCGGCCGGTGCACCGGACGGAATCACCCGACGCAAGGTTTCCTCGACGACGTTCTCGGGCTTGATCTGCACCCCGAAGAACTTCGTCGCAAACTGCGCTACCGCCTCCCGTCGCTCTCCCTGGGAGTCCCCGCTGACCATGGTCGCGCTCGTGCCGATGCAGATGAGGTGGGGGTTGCCGCTGCGCTCCCGCAGGCGCCGGATCAGCAGCGCGACGTCGGCACCTTGCCGGCCGCGATAGGTGTGCAGCTCGTCCATCACCAGGAAACGCAGCGCGGAAGACGCACGGTCGATGAAGTGGCGCTCGCGCGGGCGCACCAGCATCAGCTCCAGCATGACGTAGTTGGTCAGCAGGATGTGCGGCGGGTTCTGCTGGATGCGCAGTTTCTCCGCATCATCTTCCTGTCCCGTGTACTTGGCGAAACGAACGGGCATCGGCCTCCCCGTGCGAGCCTGATAAAGGTCGGCAAGCTCCCGTAAGGCAGCTTCCTGCGAGTTGACCAGCGCGTTCATCGGATAGACGACGATGGCCCAGACGCGCGGCTCTTTAGGATTTCCCCGCAGGACGGCGTCGAAGATCGGCAGGAAGTAGGTCAGCGTCTTGCCGGAGCCGGTGCCACTGGTGACGACGAAGTGCTCGCCGGCCAGGCCCTTATCCACCGCCTCTTTCTGGTGCTGGTACAGCCGAAACGACTCTCCCTTTTCATCCCGGAAGATCTCTGCGCACCCTGGCTGCAGGACACCCTTTGCCGCCAGCGAGGCCACGGTGGCAGCTTTCTCGTACGCCGGGTTGAGCTGCAGCAAGGCATTCGGCCACAGCGCCCGGTCATCGAAGATACCCTGGCCGATGAACTCCCGGATATCATCGTCGGCGATCGAGAGAAAGCTCTGGACATAATCTCCGTAGCGGTCAATGACCTCATCGTGGATGGCGAAGATGTTCATGGGTAGCATGATTGAGAATCCCCGGCGTCCGTGTAATCTGTGGCTGACGGTCTCTACTGCGTAATCCCTGTTGTTCACCGATATGCCCAAGTAGTCTCTTCACTATCACTTCCACCATCCTCTCTCGATACTCGGCCGGCCCGCGTATGTCGCTGATCGGTCGCACGGCCGCGGTCGCCAGACGGGCCGCCTCGGTGATGGCATCGGGGGTGAGGCGCCGGCCGGCCAGGAACTCCTCCGCGGCCGTGGCGCGCAAGGGACAGGGGGCTACGGCGCCTAGTGCGATCCGGGCCGTCTCGATGCCCGGCGTTTGTTGTTGGCCGGCGGCAGCACGCGGTCCGAAGTCCACCATCACGGCCGCGCTGACCACTGAGATCGCGTCCGCCCGCCGCAGCCCCAGCTTGTGGAATGCGCCGACCCCGCCGCGAAGCGGCCAGCGGACCGCGACCAGCAGCTCATCTGGCCGGCGGACGGTCTGGCGCACACCCGGGAAGAAGTGGGCCAGCGCGACGCGACGTGCGCCAGCCGTGCTCACCAGCTCCACCTCGGCGTCGAGCGCCAGGAGCGGCGGCGCGCAGTCGGCCGCGGGGGACGCGTCCGCCAGGTTGCCGCCGACAGTGGCTCGATTGCGGATCAGCGGGTTGGCGAAGACCGCAGCCGCCTGGCGCAGCAGGGCCGCGTGCGCAGCGACCAACGGATCGGCCAACAACCCGGCGATCGTCACGCCCGCGCCGATCGCCAGGCAGCCGTTCTCCTGCCGGATGCCGGCCAGCTCGGCCAGACGCCCTACATCCACCAGCGCGGCCGGCCGGCAATGGCCGGCGCGCACGTCCACAAGGACGTTCGTGCCGCCGGCGATCGGCTGCGCGGCCGGGCCGACGTCCGCCAGCATCTTCAGCGCCTCGGCCAGTGTGCGAGGCATGAGCAGTTCAAAGGGAGCGAGCATCTTCACCCTCAGGCCAGGTTGCGCACCTGCGGATAGCGCCACGCGACGAACATGCCGTAGCCCAGGCAGACCGCAGCGCCTACGCCGACCGCAGTGGCCGCGCCGAAAAGATCGGCCATCGAGCCGGCCTGCATCCCGCCCAGGCGCATCGCGATCTGCGTCGTCATCGTGTAGAAGCTCATCACGCGGCCGCGCATCTCGTCGGGAGTCGTAATCTGCATCAGGGTGTTGCCCAACGTCTGTTGGAAGACGAAGCTGAAGCCCACGCCCAGCAGCAGCGCCGAGGTCAGCGCGAACGAACGCGACAGCGCCATGCTCACCAGCAGCGCGGGAAAGAGCAAGTTTCCCGCAGTCAGCAAGGGGCCGCGGCGCGCCTGCGCCGGCAACGAGGCGACGGTCAGCGCGCCGACGACCGCGCCGGCGCCGACCGCCGCCATGAGCAACCCGTAGGTCAGCGCATCGGGTGAGCGGCAATCGAGCAGCGCGCGCGACCCGGTGCACACCGCGGCCAGCATCGGCTCTGCGCTCGACTTCAGAATGGTCTTGGCGAAGACAGGCAGCAGCGTCGAATAGGGCATCGAAAGGAACGCCGAGGCGGCCACCAGGCTGATCAGCACGAGCACGGGCCTGCGGTCGGCCACAAACCGGGCGGCCTCCAGGATGTGCGGGCCGAAGCTGGCGCGCGTCCGCCTCTGCGGTCGGGCGGGGATGCGCATCAAGAACAGGCCGGCCAGCACCGCGATGAAGCTGACGCCGTTAAGGAAGAACGCGCCCGCTTCCCCTGTCGCGGCCACCATCACGCCCGCCAGCGCCGGGCCGATCGCGCGCGCGGCGTTGAAGATGGTGGAGTTGAGACCGATGGCATTGGTGAGATCCTCTCGACCCTCCACCATTTCGACCACGAACGACTGGCGCACGGGCATGTCAATGGCGTTGGCCGAGGCCAGCACGGCCGCCAGGACGAGCACGTGCCACACCTGCACGAGCCCGGTTCCGGTCAAAGCGGACAAGATGAACGCCTGGATCATCATCGTGGCCTGAACCACGATCAGGATGTTGCGTTTGGGATAGCGATCGGCCAACGAGCCGCCCCAGAGCGACATCGGGATGCTCGGCAGCAGGCCGATCAGGCTCACGACGCCCAACATGGTAGCCGATCCTGTCAGCCGATAGACCAGCCACTGCTGCGCGATCATCTGCATCCAGGTGCCGATGAGCGAAACCATCTGGCCGAAGAAGAAGAGGCGATAGTTGCGATGTCGCAGCGCGCGGAATGTTCCCGGCAGATGGATGCCAGGGGTGCGCGGCGCGGCAGGCGACGGGGTGTGGTTTGCCATGGGCGGTCGCAGTCAGGCGTCAGGCGTTCGCCGCCAGGACTGCACGCACGATGCTGGCGTAGCCGGTGCAGCGACACAGGTTGCCTTTCAGACAGTCGCGCACGTCGGCCTCGGAAGGCGTCGGGTTCTCGGCCAGCAGGCTCTTGGCCGTCAGGATCATGCCGGGGGTGCAAAAGCCACACTGGACCGCTGCGTGCTGGATGAAGGCTGTCTGCAACTGATCGAGCTCGCCGGTGGGTTGGCGTAATCCCTCGATCGTCACAATGCGGCTGCCGTTTGCGGCGACTGCCAGCACCAGGCAGGCCAGCATGGGCCGGCCGTCCATCAATACCGTGCACGCGGCGCACTCGCCGATCCCACAACCGTACTTCGCGCCGGTCAGCTCCAGCCGATCGCGCAGCACGTTGAGCAGCAATTCGTTCGCCGCAACCGTGAGATGGTATGGCGTCCCGTTGACCGTGAGGGTGATGGGCGTGAAGCGTGAAGCGTCAAACGTCAAACGTGAAACGTCAAACGTCAAACGTGAAACGTCAAACGTCGAACGTGGAACGTCAAACGTCGAACGTGGAACGTCAAACGTCGAACGTGGAACGTCAAACGTCGAACGTGGAACGTCAAACGTCGAACGTGGAACGTCAAACGTCGAACGTGGAACGTCAAACGTCGAATGGGAAGCATCATCGGCTATGTCTCCCTGTGGCTCTGTTCCCATGTACGTTCCCTCATCCGCGGCCGGCGACGCGCCAGACGACACGCCATCCGCCATCCGCCATCCGCCATCTGCCATCCGCATCCCGCCTCCCTCCCACACGCGCGCCAGCCCGTCGTGTACCAGCGCGGCAGTGATCTGCCGGCGATACCAGGCGTTCGAGCGAACGTCGCTGATGGGAGAGACCTCTTCGGATGCCACGTCCGCCGCACGCGCCAGCAGGTCGTCAGTGAAGAGTCGCCCGATGAGCTCAGCTTCCGTGCGCCGACCGCGGAGCGGCCTGGCCGCGAGCGCGCCGAACGCGACCCGGCAATCCACGATGCGCTCACGATCACGCGCGAGCCAGATCGCGACGCTGGCCTTGGCAATGTCGGCGGCCACGCGGGAGATCTTCAGGAACGCGCTGAACGAGTTGGGGGCGGGGGCCGGCAGCCGCACCGCGGTCAACAGCTCGTCGGGCCGGCGTGCGGTCTGGCCGGGCCCCACGAAGAAGTCCTCCACTGGCAGGCGTCGCTCGCCGGCCGGCCCGCGGAGCTCCACTTCAGCGCCCAGCGCGATCAACGCCGGGGCTGTGTCGGCCGCGGGGGAGCCGTGGCAGAGGTTCCCGCCCACCGTACCCATCACCTGTATCTGCGCGGCGCTGAAGGCCGCACACGCCTCGGCCAGCGCGGGGTACTCGTCCCGGACGAGCGGATGGTTACGGATGGCGCGGATAGTGGTCAGCCCGCCGATGCGCAGCCCATCAGCCGTAGGGGTAATGCCCGATAGCTCCGCGATCTTGCTGATGTTCACCAGGCAGCCCGGCCGCACCTGTTCCAGCTTCATCTGCACCAGCAGATCGGTGCCGCCAGCCAGCACGTGCGCGGCGCTCCCGTGGCGGGTCAACTGGGCCAGCGCCTCCTCGACGGAGCGCGGTTCCAGGTATTCGAACTGATGGAAGAGGATGTGCGAATTCGTCATCTCGTTTATGGGTTGAGACCTTTGAGGTCTCCAAGACCTCAAAGGTCTGATCACAGAGACCTCAAGGGTCTGACTTTAACGCCGCCAGCACCTTCTCTGGCGTGATAGGCAACTCGTAGAAGCGAATCCCGATGGCGTTGTAGATGGCGTTGGCGAACGCCGCGGCGACCGGGTTGGTCGCGGCCTCGCCGATTCCCTTGGCGCCCAACGGCCCGGTCGGCTCATAGGTTTGCGCGAAGTGAGTGGCCAGGCTGGTCAGGCAAGGGCTCTCGCTGATGGCGGGCATCTTGCTGTCAATCCAGCAGCCCTGCGATGCGAGCTGGCCGTCTGCATCCCAGGCGTTGTCCTCGATCAGCGCGAAGCCCATGCCTTTCGATAGGCCGCCCTCGAGTTGTCCGGCTGCCAGGTCGGGGTTGATGACGGTCCCGCAATCGCTGCCCAATACCCCGCGTACGATGCGCACCTGGCCGGTCCAGGTGTCCACTTCTACTTCGACGAACACGCTCACATATGCGGGCGGACACGCCACGGGACGATAGCTGTCCACCGCGGCGATGGTCTTCCAGCTATCGGTCCAGCACCTGGCCGCGACCTCGCCCAGCGTCATCCGTTTTTCGGGCATGGCCGGCGCGTAGATCACCGCCTGGCCCAGCCGCTCATCGAGGCGCATGGACAACGCCTCCGGCATCACGTTCAGATAGCGGGCCGCGGTCTCCAGGGCTTCGGCGCGCGCCTGTTGCGCGACCTTCACCGCCGCGCCGCCGCCCGCGTAGACCCCGCGCGTGGCGTGCGTGACCACGTCGTAGACGCTGGTCATCGTCTCGCCGGGGGCCAGGTTGACTTTGTCCAGCGGCACGCACAGCGTCTCGGCGACGAGCTTGGCCACAGCCTCCAACGTGCCGCCGCCATGATCCATCAACGCGGTCACCACATCCACCGAGCCATCCGGGTTGATCTTGACCAGCGCGCCGGAGAAGTCAATCACATCGCCGGGCTGCGGCGCGCCCGCGGACGAGGTGTGGAACCCGCGGCCGAGCCCGATGCCGCGACGCAATCTGGCCGGCTGGCCGTGATTTGCGGATGTGCGGATGTGCGGATTCCTGCGTTCCCAGCCGATCAGCTCCGCGCCCTCGCGCAACAACTGCTCCACGCCATCGCTCTGCACGATCGAACGCACCAGCGGCCCCTGGCCCCAGAAGGTATCTCCCAGACCCACGTAGTTCTTGAGTCGCAACTCGATGGGGTCCATGCCCAGCTTCTCGGCCAGCTCGTCCATCAGCGACTCGACCGCGAAGGTGATCTGCGGGTTGCCGAAGCCCTGCATCGCGCACGACGGCGACTTGTTGGTGTAGACGGCTGTGCCCCGGTAGCGCAGATTCGGCAGCCGATAAAGAGAGACCAGCCAGCCCGCCGCCACGCCCAGAAAAGAATAGGGCTGGACGATGTGCGCGCCGATGTCGGTGAGCAGTTCCATCTCCGCGGCCAGCAGCGCGCCGTCTCGCTTCGCCGCCAGCTTCAGCCGGATTTGCGTGGGGTACTTCGTGTGATCGTGCATATCCTCTTCGCGCGTCAGCGTCAGCCTGACCGGCCGGCGGGCCTTCAAGGCCAGCGCGACGCCGATGGGGATCGGCGAGTTCATCTGAATGGACGAGCCGAAGCTGCCCCCGATCGGCGTGCGGATCACATTGATCTTGCTGAGCGGGATGCCGAAGATCTCGCCCAGCAGGATGCGCACGTTGTGGATGGACTGCGTGGTCGGCCAGACGGTCAGGCCGCCATCCGGTTCTGGCTGGCAGACCACCGCCTTCGTTTCCATCTGGCCGTGATAGATCTTGGGCGTGCTGAAGACCCCTCCGACGATCACAGCGGCCTCGGCAAAGGCGCGCTCGACATCGCCTTCTTCGATGGCGCGTGCGCACGCGATGTTGCGCTCGACCGTGATCTCCCGGTCGCCGTGCAGGATCGTGTCGTAGAGCGCCGCTGCGCCGGGTTGCATGGCGGCCACAGGATCGGTGACGACAGGCAGCGGTTCATACTCCACGATTACCGCACGGCTGGCCCGCTCGGCCAGCTCCTCGGTTTCTGCGGCGACCGCCGCCACCGCTTCGCCCATCCGGCGCACCTTGTCGGCCAGCACGTAATGATCCTTGTGCAGCGCCCACGGCACAGTGACGATGCGCTCATTGTAGCGGACGTGCGGAATGTCGTCCCACGTCAGACAGACCGCGCCGAGCGCCTCGGCCGGCCGCGCGTCCACGCGCACGATCCGCGCGTGTGCATAGGGCGCCGCCACGATCCGGCCGTGCAACATGCGCGGCAGCGTGATGTCGCTGGCGTACTTCTCCTGGCCCGTCACCTTCGCCACGCCGTCTTTGCGGGGCGTAACCCTGCCCAGGATGTGAAAGTCGTGTTTGATGATGCTCACTTGTTTTGGCTCAATGATTCCCGTTCCGCTATATTGTATCGAACGCAGGAAATCTGTCAATAGCCCACAGCGGCTAGGATTGCAGTTCTCGAATGACGCCTGCCAATCGGCGAACTCCTTCGTGGATCTCAGCGGGCGTCAGCGCGCAGAAGGGAAGCCGTACGAACGCATCGCCGCCGCCGTTGGCGAAGAAGCCGCGGCCGTCCGTCAACTCAAGGCCGGCGTTTCTGGCCTCCGCGAGCAGCGCCTCGACGGCGATCGGCTTGTTGAGCGTCATGCCGATGAAGAAGCCGCCATCAGGCCGGACCCAACTCGCCAGATCGGCCATCTGTTCGTCCAGCGCGGCGAGCATGGCATCGAGTCGAGGCGCGTAAAGCGCCTTGAGGCTGGCGATGTTCGGCTCCAGCCAGCCGTTCTGGATGAACTGATAGACGATGGCCTGGTTCAGATAGCTGGCGTTGATATAGGTCGCCTCGGCCATCTGGACCAGTTGGCCGACGTGCGGCTCTGGGATCACGACGTAGCCCACGCGAAGTCCAGGGCTGATCAGCTTGCTGTACGACGACATCGCGAAGACGCGCTCTGGGCTGAGCTGGAAGAGGGTCGGAAGATCAGTCCTGCGATAGCGCAGCTTGCGGTAGGGCGCATCCTCGATGATCCAGAAGTCGTACTCGGCCGCCAGCGCCACGATCCGCTGACGCTTGGCGAGCGAGAGCAGCGTTCCGCTGGGGTTCTGGAAATCGGGGATGATGTAGAATAGGGTGGGTCGCTCGCCCTGGCGCAGCCGTCGCTCCAACAGTTCCACGTCAGGCCCGTCGCTTTGCAGCGGAATGCCGGCCACCTGCGCGCCGACGCGGCGCAACACCGTGACCGCGCGGTCGTAACTCGGCTCCTCGACGTAGGCGAGTTTGCCGGGGCCGAGCAGCGCGCGTGCGCAGAAGTCTTGCAGCAACAGCGAGCCGTGGCCCAACAGCACGGCCGTGTCGGACACGCCGTGCTCGGCGGCAATCAGGCCGCGCAACGGCTGGAAACCGCGCGCCGGACCATATTGCAGGACCGTGGGGCCGTGCTCGGCCAGCGCGACCTGGGCGCATTCAGATAGTTGGGCGATGGGGAAACTCTCGACCGCAGGGACCCCCCGCGTCAGTCGGATCGGCGGGCGACCCGCGATCATGGACGGTGTTGGCATGTTTCTCTTCCTCTCAGCGCGCTTCGGCGACGATTTGGTCCAGGCTGGCCTGTACGCCGGCCGGCAGCGGCTCCGGCTGGTGAGCCGCCAGGATCTGCTCTACCCGCTCTCGCGCGCGCTGGCGCAGGCTCTTGCCGCCCTCTGCCAGCCAACGCTCGTAGTTGCGTCGGGTCAGGAGTTTGGGGTTCCAATCTGCCCTGAAGTGGTCAAGGGTGTGTTGCGCGGCGATGAAGTCGCCGTGCGGGCCGACCTCGTCAATCAGATCCAGCGCCAACGTCTCCTCGTTGACGACGACGCCCTGCATGAATCGTTTGACATAATTGATGAGTTCGTCGCAGATCACGATCTGCTCGAGCGAGTGGCACTTGCCGCCATCCAGGTAGCCGATGTCGTGGATCATCTGCGCGCCGCAGAGAGCTTCGAGGAGCAACGAGAACGCGGCCTCGGCCGCGGCCTGTTCGTCGGGGATCTTGGCGTCGCTGGCGCCGGCCAGCCCGAAAATCGGCAGGCCGTAGAAGTGGGCGAACTCGGAACAAACGACCCGGTTTTCCGGCGCGGCGTAGATGTCGAGCATCGAGCGCATGTCGAGCATATCGTTCACCCCGCCAGTGAGGATGACCGGCGCGCCCTCTCGCTTGAGTTGGGCCAGCGCCAGGCCGGCCAGCTCGCCCGCGTTGGCGAGCGCAGTGGCGCCCGCGACCGTGACAGGACCGTTGGTTCCGCGCAAGACGACCGGCGTGTAGGTGGTGGGCAGGCCCTTGCCGGCCATGAACATCAGCTTGCGCAGCGCCTCCGCGTTGTGGCGCAGCGGGCTGGTGACGTTGATGTAGCAGGCGCAGATCGGGTTGCGGCGCATCTCCTCCGCGCCCCCTGTCACCGCCTCGGCCATCCTGACCGCATCCACGCAACCCTCGAATTCGGTCGTGACAAAGAGGATCGGTTTGGCGCTGTTCATCAGCATGGCGCGCATCTGATAGCGGTCAGCGACCTGCGCGTCCACATCGGACGGCACGCACAGCGACATCAAGAAGTCCACGTTCGGCAGCGCATCGCAGACGCGCGTCCCTTCTTCGACATCGCGCACCGCGCCCAACCGGCGCTCGCCCGTGCGGTGATCGAGAACGTTCGGGCAGTCGGAGCCTGGCCCGAAGAAGACGTTGTTGCGCTCCAACGGCATGACGCGGCGGCCGCCGCGATCGCACAAAACCACGCGCTTCGGCGCGATGGAGAGCGCCCACTCCACCAGGCCCGGCGGGATGCGCACGCGATTCCCCTCGCTCGCCTTCACGCCCTTCGCGGCCAGCAGGTCCAGGCACTCCTGATCGTACAGGCACACGCCGGTGCGATCCAGGATCTCCAGGCTGGCGTGATGGATGCGCTCCATCTGGTCGCGCGACAGCTTGTGGAACTGCGGCGTGACCAGCTCGGCATAGTTGCTCTGCAGTGTCATTATCGTTTCCCTCAGAATGACTGTTTTTTCGGCGCATGAATCACGGGTCTGGACCGCGCCAGTTCTGCGAGCGGCGTGTGGCAGAAGATCGTCACGTCGTCGCTGGTCTGCGGCCCTGGCTGCCGCGTTTCGCACAGCTCGCCGCCGCCCCGTCTGGGGCAGCGGGTGTGAAAGCGACACCCGCTGGGCGGGTTCACCGGACTGGGCACCGGGCCTTCCAGCCGAACCCGTTCCTGTCGGGCGGTCGGGTCGGGCACCGGCACGGCCGAGAGGAGCGCCTCAGTGTAGGGATGATAGGGCGGCTGAAAGATGCGTTCGGCCGGCCCATACTCCACCACCTTGCCCAGGTACATCACCATGATGTAGTCGCACAAGTAACGCACCACGCTCAGATCGTGCGAGATGAAGATCAGGCTGGCGCCGTAGTTGCGCTGGATGTCGAGCAACATGTTGAGCACCGAGCTTTGCACCGAGACGTCCAGCGACGACACCGGCTCGTCGCAGATCACCAGCTTGGGGCGAGAGGCAAACGCACGGGCGATGGCCACGCGCTGTTTCTCGCCGCCGCTGAGCTGCGCAGGCTTGCGATCCAGGTAGGTCTCATCGAGCTTGACCGCCCGGAGCAGCCGGCGCACTTCGGCCGCGATCTCGCCGCGGGCCGCGATGCGGGCGACCTGGAGCGGCCGGCCGATGATCTGGCGAACGGTCTGCGTGGGGTTGAGCGTCGAGTCGGGGTTCTGGAAGACCATCTGGAGCTCGCGCAACACTGCGGCGTCGCGTTTCTCCACCGCTCTTGTCACGTCCACGCCCAAGAACTCGATCTTGCCGGCGCTCGGCTCCACCAGGCCAGCCACGGTCTTCGCCAGCGAAGTCTTGCCGCAGCCGCTCTCGCCCACCACACCCATGATGCTGCCGGGACGCATGTCAAACGAGATGTCATCCACGGCCTGAACCGCGCGGTCAGCGCGGCCGGCCAGCAGCTTCTTCCACCAGCTCGCTCGCTGCACATAGATCGTCCTCAGATGGGAGACTTCCAGCAGCGTGTCTCGTGCTGCGGGCTGGCCGGCGACGGTCAGCGCCTCAATCGTCTCCTCTCCGGTCTCGACGATGCCCTGTTTGCCGGCTATCGCTCCTGGCCCAGGCAGGCCGCGCGGCCGCTCCCAATGGAAGCAGCGCACCTGCCGGCCATAGCCTGCGCGCTCCAGCGCCGGACGCATCCGCCGGCACGCGTCGCCATCGCTGAAGCTGCAACGCGGCTCGAACACGCAGCCGGCGGGCAGGCTCAGCGCGGATGGCACCTGGCCGGGAATCGGTGAAAGCTGCACCGCCTCCTTGCCCGCGGTCAGCGTGGGCACGCAGCGCAGCAGGCTCCTGGTGTAGGGGTGATACGGATTCAGGAAAAGATCGCGGACCGACGCTTCTTCCACCAGCTCGCCGGCGTACATCACCGCCACGCGGTCGCATACCCGCGCGACGACGCCCAGGTTATGGCTGATATACAGGAGCGCGGTATCGAACTCCGCGCGCAGCTTCTCGACCAGGTCCAGGACCGTCGCGGCGATGGTAACATCCAACGCTGTCGTCGGCTCGTCCATGATCAGCAGGCCGGGATTGCACAGCAGCGCCATGGCGATGACCACGCGCTGTTGCTGTCCACCTGAAATCTGGTGCGGATAGCGGCGCATGAGCTCCGTTGCATCGGGCATATTGACTTTCTGGAGCGCCTCGACCGCGCATTCGTGCGCCTGTTTCTCGCTCATCACCTGATGCACCCGCAGCACCTCGGTCAGTTGCTCGCCGATGGTCAACACCGGGTTGAGCGTCGCCATCGGATCCTGGTAAACCATCGCCAACCGGTTGCCGCGGATTTGGCGCAGATCATCGTCGTTCATGGCGAGCAGGTTGTGGCCCTCGAACAGCACGCGTCCGCTGACCGCCTGCGCGTTGCCGCCCAGGTAGGCCATGACCGCCAGGGCGGTGGTGCTTTTGCCGCAGCCCGATTCGCCCACCAGCCCCAACGCCTGGCCCCGGCCGACCGTGAACGACAGGTTACGGACCGCAGGCACATCCCCTTTGCGGGTCGTGTACGAGACCGATAAATCCTCGACGCGCAGCACCGGTTCGGAACCCTCTGTGGGCCTATCGACGCTGTCTCCCAGTTTCATGCTTCTTGCTCCATGCCGATGTCAGAAGTGGCGTGACGCCGCGTTGACCCCATCGGCGAACAGGTTCAGCCCCACCACCAGGCTGGAGATGGCCAGGGCAGGGAAGATGGCGATCCAGGGCGCTGTGATCATCCAGATGCGGCCATCGGCGACCATGCGGCCCCAGTCGGGGTTGGGCGGCGGCAGGCCCAGACCCAGGAAACCGAGCGTGCCGATGGCGAACGCAGCGTAACCCACGCGCAGGCAGGCGTCAATGATCACCGGCCCCAGGCAGTTGGGCAGTATCTCGCGAAACATGATGTAAAGCGCCGACTCCCCGCGCAGCCGCGCTGCGTGGACATATTCGCGATTGCGCACGTCGAGCACCAGGCTGCGCACCAGCCGGGCTACCCCAGGAAAGCCGCCGACGGTGATGGCCAGAATGACGTTCAGCCGCGAGGGGCCGACCGCGGCGATGATGATCATGTAAAGCAGCAGCGTCGGGAAGGCCATCGTCGCGTCGAGCAGGCGCATCAGCACATCGTCCAGGATGCCGCCGAAGTAGCCGGCGACCAACCCAAGCGTGATGCCGACGATCGAGGCGCAGAGCACCGCCAGCGGCGCCAGGGTCAAGATGGGTTGGCTGCCGAACATCAGGCGGCTCAGCACATCGCGGCCCAGGTTGTCGGTGCCCATCAGATGGACGAGCGAGGGCGTCTGGTTGAACTTGCCCACGATCGCATTCGGACGGTGGGGCGCCAGCACGGGCGCGAGGACAGCGATAGCGATCCAGAAGACCACGATCCAGAAGCCCACCAGGGCCGATCGGTACTGGAGAAACGCCAGCGGGCCGGCTTTCAGGTCGCGCCAGCGCGTCTGCACTCTGGCCCAGTGCGAGCGGAGACGAAGTGCCTCGTCCCTGGCCTCGCCAGGACAGGCGCGCCAGGCGCCGAGATCGTCGCTGGCGTCGCCGACGCCCGAAGAAGTGCTCATCGAACCAGGCCCCCCATTGTTTGATCCCACCGGCTTCCTCACGAATACCGGATGCGCGGGTTAAGATAGATGTAGATGAAGTCGGCCAGCAACTGTGTTGCGGTGGCGACGAACGTCATGAAAAGCGCGCCGGCCTCGATCACGTAAACGTCTTTGCCGAGGGAGGCCTGCAGCAACAGCGTGCCCAGTCCAGGGAATCCGAACAGCGATTCGACCACCACGATGCCGCCGATCAGCCAACTGATGTGCAGCATGATCACGGTGATGGGCGCGAGCAAAGCGTTCTTGAGCGCATGTCTGAACACGACTTGCCGGTAGGGCAGGCCCTTGAGCAGCGTCGTGCGGATATAGGGGGTCGCCATCACTTCTACCATGCTGGCGCGCGTCATGCGCGCCACGTAACCGGCCTCTGCGAAAAAGAGCACGGCGATGGGCATGACGAGCTTGGCCGGCGTCTGCAGGATATTGGTCTCGGTCACCAGCGCGCTGATGCCGGGCAGCAGCTTGAGCTGGATGGAAAAGATGACCACCAGCAACACGCCCAACGCGAACGACGGCGTGGAGGTGGTGATGAGGCTCGCCAGCGTAATGATACGGTCCGCCAGCTTGTTCTCCCGCAGTCCGGCCCACAGCCCGAAAAGGAGCGCGATGGGCATGATGAGCAGGAATGCGATGCCGGCCAGAATGGCCGAGTTCTTCAGCCGGCGGAAAACGATGGGCGCGACCGGCGCGCCGTTCAGCATCGAGTAGCCCAGGTCGCCCCGCGCCAGCCCCTTCCGGTCGAGTTTGGGTGGGGTGCAGCCGGCCGGCAGCACCTCTGCGCCGAGCACGCCGCGCGCCGACGGAATCCAGTCGTCGCCGATCAGCCAGATGACATAACGCACGGTCGCAGGGCAGTTAAAACCGTTCTGCTCCCGAAACGCGGCGATCGTCTCAGGGGTGGCGAATTGCCCCAGGATATTGCGCGCGACGTCCAGCGGTACCACCTCACAGATGAAGAAGACCGCCATCGAGACCAGCAGCATCGTCAGGAGCATCAATGCCAGACGCCGAACGATGATCTCGCCCATCTGTTCTCCCCCAGGTCATGTCAGCGAGCGCGCGTTTTCTCCGGCAGCCACCGCAGCAGCGGGAGACCAAGCAGCGGGACGATCGCACTGACGGTGAACGCCAGCCGCAGCCCGAACAGGTCCCCCAGCCGGCCCAACAGAATCACGACCACGGAACGGATCAGGAAGCTGAGCGCCATGTAGAAGCCGTTGGCCAACGCCCGGTTCTTGGGGAAGCTCTCCTGCACCAACGCCATCATGACGGGCGTGATCGAGAGCGATGTCAGCCCCAGAACCACCAGGATCGGGAAGCGTGACCAGCCCGTCGCGGCCAGGAAGACGAACATGAAGATCGAGGTGGGCAACACCGACGCGAAGAGCAGCCGACGCCGCCCCAGACGATCGCTCAGCGTGCCGCCGAACAGCGCGCCCACCACTCCGGCCGCCTGCAAGACAGAGAGCGCGACGCTGGACAGCCAGAACGATTCCCCTTCGTCGTGCAGGAGCGTGGGCAGATAGGTCACGAGCGCCGCGCTCATGAAGACGTGGATGGTGATGAAGGCGACCAGCACCGCGAGCAGGCGGCCTTTGCCGGCCATCTCAGCGCGCAGCGACGTGCCCGAGCGACTGATCTCTGGCCCGTGGCGCGGCCGCTCTTTGAGCGTCAAGAGCAATGCCGCCGAAGCCAGCAATCCCCCGATCATCAGAACCGGCATCCGCCTGACGGTCAGCAAGGGGATGGCGAGGCCAATGACCAGCGGCCCGATGAAGCGGCCCGCCTCGCCGCCCACCATCCAGATGCTCATGCCGGAGCCCAGCTTCTTGCCCGAGACATTGCCCACCAGCACCGGGCCGACCGCGTGGATGCACGCCGAGCTCAGCCCGGCGATCGTCAGCAAGATCGCCAGGAAGAGGTAGTTGGGCGCAACGCCGAGCAAACTCATCGCGATGCCGGTGACGGCCGGCGCGAAGACCACGAAATAGCGGGCGCTGAAGCGATCGGCCACGCGGCCGATGAGCGGTTGCGCCAGCGATGCTTCCTGCATGAAGACCGATAACAGGCCGGCTTCGGTATTCGAGAGGCCGAGCGTTTGCTTGAAAAGGGGCAGCATGGGCGCCAGGAAAGCCGTGTAGCTATCGTGGATCCAATGCCCCGCTGCGATGGTTGTCACGCGACCGGTGTCAAAATGGTCGGCTTCGGCGGCCGGACTGGTCGCGGGGAGGGCCGCCGCAGGAACGGCTGCGGCGGCGACGCGTTGGTCTGCAACTGTCACGATGATACCTCAAGAAAGCGTTTTGGCCGCGTGCGCCCGTTGGCCGCGGCCAGCAGCGCGTCCCCAGGCAATGGTGATGGCCCAACCGACCGCCATGACCGTCGCGCCGCTCAGGAAAGGCAACTTGTAGCTCAGATCGAGCGCATAGCCGGCCCAGATCGGGCCGATGATCTGTCCCAGGCTCATAAAGGAGCTGTTCAGTCCCATGGCCGCGCCCTGCCCCTGGCCTGCAGCGCGCGAGATCAGGGCCGCGACCATCGGGCTGAGCAGCGAGCTGGCCATGACGTAGAAGCAGGCAGCCAGCGTCACGGTCGGGAAAGTCGCGGCCAGCAGGATCACCAGGAAGCCGATGGCGCTGGCCAGCAGCGCGCCGCGCACCACGGCCGCCTCGCCCCACCAGCGGGCCACGCGGCCCGTCAGAAAAGCCTGCACCAGGGCCGACCCCACGCCGGCCGCGGCCATCACCGCGCCCACCTGGTCCGGCGTGTAGCTGAACCTCTGCATCACATACAGGCCGAAGATGCTCCAGTGGTGCGACATGCCGAAGCTGAAGAGGAACGTGAGCAGGAAGAACCGCCCCAACGGCCCCCGCAGCGCCGGCGCCATCTGGGTCAGGTTTGCGCCGACCGATCGGCGGCCGCCTGGCTTGCGCTGCTCGGCCGGGAGCGATTCGGGCAGCATGAAGAAGACGAAGGCCAGCACCAGCGTCGAGAGGGCCGCGGCGACAAAGAACGGCAGCGTCAGGCTGATGTTCGCCAGCAATCCGCCGAGCGCCGGCCCGAACATCATGCCGGTGTACATGCCTGCCGAAACCAGCCCCATCCCGCCGCTGCGCTCCTCCGGGGCTGTGGCGTCGGCGATGTAGGCCATGGCGGTCGGAAAGACGGCCGACGTGAGCGCGCCAGACAGCGCACGGCTGGCATAGAACATCCACAGTTGCGTGGATAGCCCGTAGAGCACCTGCGAAACGATGCACCCCATGACCCCGATCAGAATCACAGGCCGCCGTCCGATGCGATCCGAGAGATCGCCCCAAACCGGCGCGAAGAGGAACTGCATCGCGGCATAGGCCGCGGTCAAGAAGCCTAAGTCTCGGCCGCTGGCCCCCATGGATTTGGCAAAGAACGGCACCACTGGGATGAAGATGCCATAGCCCATCGCCACCAACAGGATGGTGCAGAAGATGATCGCGGTACGGCGGTTAAGTGCTGGCACGATGGCAATCCTCAACCGGGCAGATGATCGGCTTGGGAGCCGGGTGGCTGCCAGCCTCCGGCTCCCAAGCCGTTCTAGTACTACAACCGCAGTTTCTCAGACCCGGCGACCGAGGTCGCTGCAACCTTCGCGAAGTCGCCCTCCGGCGACTGAATTGAGCCTGCATCGGCAGGCTTCGCCGCTGTTGCAGCGGTTTCAACCGCAACCTTCGCGAAGTCGCCCGCCGGCGACTGAATTAAGCCTGCGTCGGCAGGCTGCGCCGCTGTTGCAGCGGTTTCAACCGCAACCTTCGCGAAGTCGCCCGCCGGCGACTGAATTAAGCCTGCGTCGGCAGGCTGCGCCGCTGTTGCAGCGGTTTCAACCGCCCGGCGGTATGAAGTGCGGTTGTAGTACTAGTACTACAACCGCAGTTTCTCAGACCCGGCGACCGAGGTCGCTGCAACCTTCGCGAAGTCGCCCGCCGGCGACTGAATTGAGCCTGCGTCGGCAGGCTGCGCCGCTGTTGCAGCGGTTGCAACCGCAACCTGCGCGAAGTCGCCCGCCGGCGACGGAATTGAGCCTGCGTCGGCAGGCTGCGCCGCTGTTGCAGCGGTTTCAACCGCAACCTGCGCGAAGTCGCCCGCCGGCGACGGAATTGAGCCTGCGTCGGCAGGCTGCGCCGCTGTTGCAGCGGTTGCAACCGCAACCTGCGCGAAGTCGCCCGCCGGCGACGGAATTGAGCCTGCGTCGGCAGGCTGCGCCGCTGTTGCAGCGGTTTCAACCGCCCGGCGATATGAAGTGCGGTTGTAGTACTAGGGTATCTTCTCAATTTGTAGGGGCGCACCCTTGCGGTCGCCCCGGCGGGCAGGCGCAAGGCCATGCCCCTACCCCGGATTATTGAGAAGATACGTACTAGGCTATCCAGGCCTCGTACGCCATCAGATGGTCGTGCGGGGCCACGCCGAGGTTCTGAACCTTCTTGTTGTGGCCGAGGATCTGCGCATTCCAGCGCGGGATCGCCACCGGCCCCTCGTCTTGCATCAGCTTCTGAATCCTGGCGACGAGCTTCTTGCGGGCTTCGATGTCCAGCGTGCCTTCGGCCTGATCCAGCAGCGTGTCGAATTCCTTGTTCGACCAGTGCGTCTCGTTCCAGGGCACGCCCGTGCGATAGGCCAGACCCAGGGTCATCACCGCCAGCGCGCGGTGCGTCCAGCTCGTGATGCCGAAGTCCACGTCCATCCACTGATCCCAGTACATGTTGGCCGGCATCATCGCCAGTTCGATGTTGATGCCCGCCGGCGCGCACTGTTCTTTCAGAAGTTGGGCGATGGTGGGCACTGGTTCGGAGTCCATGGTCGAGAGCTTCACGGTCAGGCCGTTGGGATGCCCGGCATCCTTCAGCAATGCCTTGGCCTTCTCGATGTCACGTTTGACCGCCATACCGGGAGTGTATTCCGGGTGGATCGGCGCGACGTGATGGTCTTCGCCCAACGCGCCGTAGCCGCGCTGGGTGGCCTGCAAGATCTTCTCGCGATCCTGGCAGAGCTTGATGGCATTGCGGACGCGTGCATCGTCGAACGGCTTCTTGTCCGCACGCATGCGAATGACGTGCGTGAAGGACGATACCTGGTGGGAAATCTTGATGTTCTGGCTCTTTTCGAGCGCCTCCAGCAGCGGCGGGTTCAAGAACATCACATCAATGTCGCCCCCTTGCAGCGCCGCGACGGCCGGCGCCGGGTCGGTGCCCAGATAGACCATGCGGATGCTGTCCAGATAGGGGAGCGCCTTGCCGTCGGCGCCGTTGCGCCAGTAGCCCTCTCGGCGCTTCACCAGCGCGCGCTCATTGACGACGTACTCAGCCAGGGTGAAGGGGCCGGTGCCGACCGGCTGCTTGACCCAATCGCCCTGGAAGTCCTTCGAGAGGATCGCGGCCGGGTTGTGGAACAGGTGCTCAGGCACGGCGATCTGGGGCTTCTTCAGATTGAGCTTGACCGTGTATTGGTCAACCTTCTCCACATCGTTTGGCGACAGATAGGTGCCCATCAGCCCGAGCATCGAGGACTTGGTGGCCGGATCGAGCCAGCGTTTGATGTTGAAGATCACGTCGTCGGCCGTGAACTCGGGGCCATGGTTGAATTTGATCCCCTTGCGGCAGTAGAGCGTCCACGTCTTGAGATCGGCCGAAGCCTCCCATTTCTCCAGCAGCCAGGGCCGGGTGATGTTGTCCAGGCCGGTGACGGCCAGGTACTCGGCCACGAACCACCAGACGTTGTACTCGGTCCAGGAGCCGGCCGCGGGGTCGGTGAGTTTGTAGACGGCGGTCGAGACGCGCAGCTCGCCTCCGCGCTTGATCGCGGCTGCGGCTGCTCCGGTGGGCTTGGGCGCCTGAGTTGCCTGGGGGGCTTCCTTGACGGGCGCGGCCGGCGCAGGCGGCTGCGTGCATCCCGCCAACACCTCTGCGGATGCCACAGACACACCGAGCAGCGTCGCCAGCCGCAGGAACTCGCGGCGGTTGATCCGCCCCTGGCGGTGCAGATCTTGTAACTCTGGGACGTAGGGATGCATTCCCCCACCGGGGAGCTGCGACTTGGGCTTGTCCATTGCGAAGATAGCCTCCTTCTTTGGCACTGGTGTGAACGTGTCCGGCTGAAGTCCGAAGGTATGCTGGTCAATCACGGGCAGGAACCGCTGCGCGCTCTCACCTCCTCTCTATATTAACCCACATTGTCACATCATCCGTCGTCGGCGACCTCGATGCTGGCCATGCCGAAGGCCACGCCGCCCGTAACGCGCAGGCGTCTGCTGCCGCACGCGCAGCCGCGCGCCAAAGCCCGCGCCATGAGCATCTGAGGCGCGTCGTCGGCCCATTCGCTCAAATCGGCCTGGCGGCCGCAGTCGGTACAGGTCATTTCGACCGGCTGCATCTCCCAGTGCAAGGCGGCCCCCTCGGCCAGCGTGCCCTTGCTCAGATACTCGAAGAACAGCTCGACCGACGACGGCACGACAGGCGACATCCGGCCCACCCGCAGGTGGATGCTGGTGATGCGCCGGCCGCCGGCGTGCTCGAGGGCCATGTTCAGCAGGCCCTGTGTGATAGACATTTCGTGCATATGCTTGCATCAGATGCCTGGCGTCAGGGGGCAGGTGTCAGTGTCACCGTGTCACCCCGTCCCGCGTCCCCGCGTCCCCGTGTCCCCGTGTCCCCGTGTCACCCCGCCCCCGCGTCCCCGTGTCACCCCGTCCCCGCGTCCCCGTGTCCCCATGTCACCCCGTCCCCGCGT
>VGOD01000096.1 GCA_016876015.1 Chloroflexota bacterium | reverse complement strand
AAGGGTATGCTTTCTTGGTCATACCCCAAGTTTGCCCGATGTGCGGCAAATACGCAACTCCGCGCAATCGCCTTGCCGACGATCGGGCCGATGCCGCGTCAAGTTATCCTATTATTAAACAAGCTCTGAGCCGCGGCCGTGCGCTAACGCAGGACATAGGGCAGCCAGAGAGCATTGCCCACGCGAAAACCGGCGCTGGCGCGGGCTTTGTTTTGTTGCCATCCTCCGGGTCGTAGGCGCCGCCAGTGAGCAGCACATCCCCTTCAGGCAGCGCCGCGCCCCCGCCCGGGGTGCCAATGTGGGGCCGTGGTCGCTTGTCGGCCTCGAATTGACCGGGCAAGGAGTTGGGGCTATAATCCTCGGTAGTAGATACGAGAGTTCCACGGTTGAGGCCTTTCACAATGAAGTTCAAGGTCATCGGCGAGATCACCGACATCCAGACCATTGCCAAAGGCAGCGGAATGGAAATTCGCCGGGAGCTCGTCCGGCATTACGGTCATGGGAACTGGCGAAAGCTCAAAGGCTGCGCTCCTGTGGAATACGAAAACGGCGAAATCTGGCTCGTGGAACTCCACTGGTTCGAGGCCCAGGGGATTGGACGCCGACGATGAAGGACAAGTACAGACTTGAGAGGCTTGTATGAAATACGTTCGCTGTGTCAAGAACGAGGGGTTTATCTACGATCAGGATGGGAAACCGTTCGATGACACCATGGACGATCTGGCCCTGGGGCAGGTCTACAAGGTGGCGCCGCCGGTCAAGAACGATGGTACGTTGCTGCGTGTTATTGACGAATCCGGCGAAGACTATTTGTATCCTCCAGAGTACTTCGAGCGGTTCGAGCCAGGCGACGACGGCGATCATCCTCATGCCATCACAGTTTACGTGAGTGATTTCATGAAGGGTGTGCTCCATGCCGAGGCTGTGGCTGCCCGCAAGTCGCTCAGCGCGCTGCTGCGCGAGTGGGTGGACGAGCGGCTGGATCTGCCGGCCGCCGCGGCAAGCTGACGCGACGCGCCAGAGCTTGCGCAGCGTCGCGTTCGGATGCTGCAACCGCCATTCCTTCATCCCGCTCAACCCCTCCTCGGCCAACTCATCCCAGTGGGCGTCGAAATCAGTCCGCATTGTGGCTTCCCCAGCCAGGGAGCGTACCCACTTGACAGGGGCGCGGGCCTGGCATCCGGCGCACGAATCAACGCAGGACATAGGGCAGCCAGAGAGCATTGCCCACGCGAAAACCGGCGTTGGCGCGGGCTTGGTTCTGTTGACTGTCGGTGGCGGTCAGCTCAACGTTGTAGAAGCCGCGTCCCAGCCCAGAGAGCAGCAGCTCCCGTCCCACGCCGACGACCTGGCCGTTCAGCTTCCAACTGAGCGCGCTGTCGCCCAGGTTGCCATCTTCGGGGTCGTTGGCGCCGCCGGTGAGCAGCACATCCCCTTCGGGCAGCGCCGCGCCGTCGCGTGGGGCGTCAATGTGCGGCTGGGGTGGCTTGTCGGTGACGGTGAAATTCGCATCCGACTCGTCCATGCCGGTGTTGACCCCGTCGCTGGCGATGACGCGGATGCGCGCCTGGTTCCCGCCGCGCAGAGTGCTGACGTCGTTCAGGACGAATGTGGTGGTCGGGTGCATGCTCACCAGCGTCTCCCAGCTCTGGCCGCCATCGCTGCTGTATTGCACCAGATAGTAGAGCGGGCCGCCGTCCGCGTCGTCGGCGGTCCACTGCACGGTCAGCGGTCCGTCCACGGTTTCGCCGCCGTTGGGCGAGGTGATTTGCACCGTGGGCGCGTGGCTACTCACCGGCGTCTCGGCGACCGGCTGGCTGTCCTGGGTCAGTTGCAAACGGGCTGCGCCCGCATGGAAGGGCACGGTGGCGAAGAGCACCTGACCGGTTAAGGACTGGGTAGCGCCTCGCTCGATGGATGTGAGGGGGGTGACGCTCTCGCTGGCGATCAGCTTCCCCTGGGCATCCAGGAAATCCAGGGTGTAGGTCTGCGCGGCCAGGCCGACGCTGCGCGCACGAGCAAGAGACTGGGCCTCTACGGCCTGACGCAGCTTGGCGTCATCCAGGGTCGCCGGCGACAGGCGATAGGCCGGGAAGAGCAGGGCGGCGTGGGTGGTCGGCGTCACCACGCCGCCGATCATCAGGATCTCAGGGCTGTCCAGGACACGGGCCAGGTCGCCGTCTGGAGCCTGCGCCGTTCTCGACCCGGTGAGGGACGGAAGGGCATCGCCGGCGGCCGAGAGGACGGCCCGGTTCTGAAGGCCGGTCCACGTGTAGTCAGAGACCCACTTGTTCGGACCGTAAGACATGAAATCCGCGGCGGCGTTCGATGCAACGACCTGGTTGCTGCGCCGATCGAAGCCGTAGAAGTAGGTCGCGCCGAACGGCCCGATCTGACATCCGGGATAGGGATAGTTGGGGTTCAGATCCGTGGCGCCTCCGCAGTCCACGTGCTTCCAGCGATCGCCCAGGCCATTGTAGTTGTGAGCCATCTCGTGCGCCAGGGTGGAGCCGCCCCGTTCGCTGTTGAAGCCGCTGCCCATGCTCTCCATCTTCACGTAGGAGGAGCCGATGACATAGTTGCCGTAGCCCAGGTTGACGCCGCCGCCGGGGTTGTTGGTGTTAGTATCCGGGCTGATCATACCCACATAATGGGTGTACGCGCCGGAGCTGTTGCAGCCGGCCGGATTGGCCGTGAAGGTGTTCCACATGATCAGGTGGAACATCAGCTCGTCCATCTGCGCGGGCAGCTCCCACGGACAGGAGGACAGCCAGAGGAAGCCGCAGGGCCGCTCCATGCGGCTGGCGACATTGTAGTAGCGGAAGTCGGCCAGCGGCCAGAGGGTCTCGAAGCGGGCGATGATGGGCCAGAAGCCAGGGCTGGCGGTGGTGAAGTTCGAGCCGTGGGTGCGCACCGGTCGGGTGACAACGCAGATCGGCTCCTGGTTGGTGAAGGAGCGGGTCACCGAGAAGCTGTTGTTGCCCTCGTTGCTCTCTGGGATGGCGTTGAATGGATCAATTTCGGCCCGCAACTCCACGCTCCCGGTGCGCCAGTGCGCGGGCAGCCAGAAGTTGAGAGTTGCGTTGAGGTCCGTCCTGACGACCCCGGAGGTGAGCGCCGAAATGGGGCCGTTGATGGGTGAGAGAGGCGAGCCGGCCAGTTCTGCTCCGCCGCGGAAGCCGCGCAAGCGGGCCGTGACTCCCCTGGCCGGCTCGTTGAAGACCTGGGGGTAGACACGCACGAACGTCTGTTTGTTGGCGGTCAGGGGCACAGCGTTCGCCAGGTTTTGGATGCCCTGGGTGACCTCCAGATAGACGATGCGGAGGTCCAGGGCCGGGGTGCTGGTAGGTGTGCGCGTGGGCGTTCGGGTAGGTGTGCGCGTGGGCGTTCGGGTGGGCGTGCGCGTCCGCGTGGCAGTCATGGTAGGCGTTCGGGTGGCAGTGGCCGTCGGCGTGCGCGTGGCGGTAGGGGTCGCGGTGGGCAACGCGCTCAAGATCAGATTGAGCTTGTAGGGCAGGCTGCTGTAGTCGCCAGACGCGCTGCGGACACGCGCCCGATAGTTCCCCGCGGTGGCGGCCGTGTGGAAGACCTGCTCGCCGGTCGTGCCTGATTGCCCGCCGGAACCCAGCAGCTTATTGGTCGGGCTGTAGAGCTCCAGATCATAGTCGGCGGGCAGGTTGTAGAGCTGGACGGTGATCTCCTGTCCGCTGGCGACCGCAAACTGATACCAGTCCTCGTCGCCGGCCGGACAGAGGTATTCGGTGTACTCCTGGGGGATGATCTGTGCGGCCAGGGCGAAGCTGTCGCCTGCATAGTCGCCTGGGCAAGGGATGGTCGTGGGGGTGGGGGTGGCCGGCGCGAACAGATCAACCCGCAGCACGTAGTAGTTCAGCTCTTCGCCCAGCGTGCCAGAGGCCAGGAGATAGTAGGTCCCGGTGTGCATGGCGTCGTGGATGATCTCCTCGTTCTCTGTGCCGGGGTTGAGGGACTCCCCGACCGGCTCGCGTGCCGGATCGTAGAGCCGGAGATCGGCGTTATAGCTCAGCCCGTAGATGCGCGCTCGAATCCGCTGCCCGGCGACGACATCGAACTTGAAGTAGTCGAGATCGTCCGAGTTGCAGATGATCGGATGGTAGAGCGCACCAGGGACGATGAGGATCGCCTCGTCGAAACTCTCGTTCGGCTCCAGCGGGTCGCCGCAGGCTGGCGTCACGGTGGGCGAAGGGGTAGCAGTGCGCGTGGCCGTCGCGGTTCTGGTCCCCGTCCCCGTCGGGGAGGCTGTCGCGGTCGGCGTGGAGGTACGCGTGACCGTCGCGGTCGGCGTCCGCGTCGGCGCAGGGGGCGGCGTGGGCGTGGAGGTGGGTACCGGAGCGGGTGTGGGTGTGGCCGTGGCCGGCGGGGTCAGATCCACCCGCAATGTGTAATCGCTCGTGCTCCAGGCGCCGTGGTAGCCATACACGCGAACCCGGTAGTTCCCCGCGACCTTCGCTTCCCACAGGATGCGCTCGGCGGTCGTGCCGCCGCTGGCCGAAAAGGCCAGCCGAGATGCCGAAGGATCGTACAGCTCCAGATCGTAGTCGGCCGGCAGGTTGTAGAGCTGCACGTCGAGCGCGTCTCCGGCATTCGCATGGAACCAGAACCAGTCCTCGTCGCCGCTCGGACAGATGTAGAGGCTATAGTAGGAAACCCCCACGTCAATCGCCGCGGCCGTGGTGAAGCTGTCATTCGGCTCCTTGTAGTCGAACGGGCATGTCGGCGTCGTGCAGGTCTGGAGGGTCACTTCGTCTATGAAAAACGTGGTGGGGTCGCTCCAGTTCGTGACCCCGCGGAAGACGATCCTCACGGTCAGGCCCAACAGGTCCGGGTATGCGGTCAGGTCAATGCTTGCATGTTGCCACGAATCTCGGGTCGAGTTATTGTTCTCGGTGTGCAGGGTGTTCAGCAGCTCGCCCGAAGCGTTGCGCACCTCGACGTACAGGAAGTCGTAGGGCGAGCCGATCCCGCTTTCGCTGGTCTCCATGTACCACCAGAAGGAGAGGGTCGCGGAGTTCGCCGCTGTGGGCAGCGTCACCTGCTGGTAGAACTGGTCGGCCGCCTCGTTCTTGCCGCCCAATGCACCGCTCAGCAGCCCGGCATGGGCGCGTTCGCCCAGCCACGGGCTGCCGGCGATCTGCCACCCTTCGAACTCGCCGATCTCGAAGCTGCCGTTGGCGATCAGCTCATCGCAGGCGGCCGCTTCAGCAAACGCGCCGCGCGCCGAACCAGCAGCCGCACCCACCCCTGCGGTCGCGCTGACCGCGGCGGAAACCAACAGCGCAGCGGCTATCATAACGACTGCCAGAATAAAGAATGGTCGCCGGTTCATGATCCTCCTCCTTCTGGTAGATTGGTAGATTGGTAGGCTGGTAGATTGGTGGGATGGGTGTTGCGTCGGGTTGCCCAGTTTTCCCACCTACCCATTCCCAATCTACCAATTTACCAATATCTCACTTGCGGAATGTCAGCCCACCCAGGCGGCCGAAGACCGATTGGGCTCCGGGGCCAGGTTGGATGCCATCGCCGGCAGACAGCGCCGGCTCCTCCCAGGCCGTGACCCGGAAGTCGTCGAATGCCGAGGTTGCCGGCGCGTAGTCTGAGGCCCAGTTGGCCACGCCAAAGTAGCCGCCGGCGAAAGTCGCATCGGTCACGGTCTCCAGGTAGACGTCGTTGACCCACAGACTGATCAGCGGGCCGTCTTGCCTGACACGCAGCGTGTTGTTGGCCGTGCCCGGATTGATGGCCGGCGAGTAGGTCCACGCGTCGTTCCCAGCCTCGTCCCAGGTCAAGGCTCGCCACACTCCGTCGAAGAGCGCCAGCACGTACTCCCGGCTGTCCGGGTTGACCCAGAAGACATACGCTCGACTGAATGATCCATCTTCGCCGAGCAGCACGCCATAGGCCGTGGGGTAGATGCTTTCCTCCCGCCGGGCCATGACCTCGAAGAGGCCGCTCGGCAGCCGGCCGGCCGGCGAACGATAGACGCACGCGTAGTCCGCCTGCGTCGCGGTCCGGTATTCGCCGTTGTCGTAGCTCGCCTGACACGCCCGCAGTGCGCCTGCGGGCCAGCCGCCATGCGGATTGCTGAAGTCATCCACGAAGACCAGGGTCGGCTTCGACACCTTGAAGTCGTCGAAATAGGTCAGCGCCGAGGACGCGCTGTAGGCGGCCCAGTTCGCCACGCCGACGTAGCCGTTGGCCGGGAAGGAATTGTCGTCCACCGACATCAGGTAGGCGCCGTTGATGAACAGAGCGATTCGCCCGCCATCCCGGTGCACCTTCAATGTATTCGCGGAAGCGCCTAACGCGATGGCCCACGAGTAGCTCACGTCGGTCAGGTTACTCCAACTGCCGCCTTGATACTTTTGCAAGAGGTAGGTCTGGTCGGCCGGATCCACCCAAAAGACGTAGAGCTGACTGAAGTCGGTCTTGTCCTTCAGGCCGAACATCAGACCGTAGACGCTGCCATCGAAAAGGCCTGACTTGGCTCCTTTCACCTCGTACACGCCGGCCGGATGGGCGCCAGTGGGCGCGGGATAGAGGCACACCTGGTTGTAGGCTGTGGCCGCCACGCCGAACTCCCCTCCCACGTAGCCGCTTTGACAATTGCCCACCGTCCCGGTTTGCCATCCGCTGGCCGGGTTGCCGAAGTCGTCGAAGAAGACCCGCGGCGAGGGTTGCCGCGTCGCCGTGGAGGTCGGGCCGCCGGGGGTGTGCGTGCGTGTGGGAGTGGGACCCTCGGTCGCCGTTGGCGTCCGGGTTGCAGTGGCTGTCGGCGTTCGGGTTGGGATCTGCGTGCCGGCGACTGTCGGCGTCGGCGTTCCTGACGGGGAGGCTGTCGCACTGGGCATGCGCGTCGGGGTAGCCGGCGGGCTGGCGCCAAAACGCTGCACCACGAGCGGCAAGTGAGCCGCAGCAGATCCCAGCGGCGGTCGGGTCGGGGTGCTGGTGGGGGTAGGCGTGCGCGTTGAAAGGGGCGTCGCCCCGATTTGGATGCGCCAGACGCTGCGGCCGTGCGTTCCCGCGACCAACGTATCGGCGTCGGGGTTCAGGGCCAGGTCCACCACAGCCACGTTGGGCAGGCCATCGCCGAACGGCTGCCAGCTCGCGCCGTCATCCAACGAGCGGAACACGCCCACATCGGTCCCGATGTAGAGCGCGCCGGCCGCGTCGCGGTCAAGCGCGATGGAGAGGGCCGGCGCATCGGGCAGATTGCTGCTGATGTTCCGCCAGCTCCCGCCGCCATCGGCCGTCTTGAAGACGTGGCCGGGTGCGCCGGGCGTGTGGGTATTGAACCCGTTGAAGACCACATAGGCGGTTCTGGCGTCGTTGTGGACCACCGCGATGTCGGAAACCCAGCGGTTGGGCAAGGGGGCTTTGGTCACGTTCGTCCAGGCAGCCCCGTTGTTCGTCGTGACTTGCACGTTGCCGTCGGATGCGCCCACGTAGACCGCGCCCGCGGCCGCGGCCGCGACCGCGATGGCCGAGATGCTGCCCTGGCCCTTGCTCAGGTCGCCGCTGATCGCGGACCAGGAATCGCCGCGGTTCGTGCTGCGGTAGAGCCGGTGCGTGCCGTAGTAAATCACCCCTTGCCTGGCCGGATCCACGGCAAAGGGCGCGTAGAAGAGCGCGCGATCCTGCCGGTCAATGCCGTCAATCTTCATGGGCCAGTCTTCGACTGCCGCGCTGCCGCCCTTATCGTTGCGCTGGAACGAGATGCCGTAACGCGAACCGTAGAAGTACTGTGGGTTGAAGGGATCAATCGCCGCGTAGCCGCCATCCCCCACATCCAGGGCGTCCCACGCCAGCGGGCCGGACGTCTTGGCCTTGTTGTTGTCCTGCATCCCGCCGAAGACGATCTGGCTGTTGGTCGGGTGGATGGCGATGCCGGTGAATTGGAGCGTGGCCAGGTTGGTGTTGCGATTGATCCACGTGCGGCCGGCGTCGGTGGATCGCCACACGCCGCCGTCGTTGCCGATCCAGACCGTGTTGTAATTCTGAGAATCGAAGGCGATGGCGTGCATGTCCGGGTGGAGGCTGGTGTCCGCGCTGGTGTTCGGCGACATATCGAACCAGGTCGCGCCGCCGTCGCTCGACTTGATCACCACTTCTTTGATGCGCCGGACCGGTTGCCACTCGTAGTTCGCGGAACCGCCCAGGTAGACCACGTTGGCGTCGGCTGGATCCACCGCGATGACGTTGTCGTACCAGCATTGGCCAGTGCAGTAATTCGGCGCGCGCAACTGGGTCCAGGAAGCGCCGCCGTTCGTGGTCTTGAACACCAGCGCGCCGTCGTATTGGCCCTCTAACCGATAGTGGTAGCCGGCATAGAGCACGGCCGGGTCCGACGCCGCGATGGCCAACTCGACGCGCAGGTAGTTGGATGGAGGCAGTCCGCTGGTGAGCTGCGTCCAATGCGCGCCGCCATCCGTTGACTTGTAGATCCCGTGGCTCCAAAAGGCGACGTACAGAGTGTCTGGATTCTGTGGATCCATGACCAGGTCGGACGCTCCCATACAATCCTGACAGGTGAGAAGAGCAGTCCAGGTCGCGCCGCCGTTGTTCGACCTGAAGATGCCACGCACCGGCTTGGCCGCCCCTGTCACGCCGCTGCGCGCCGAGGCCACGTGCACGACGTTGGGCGTCCGAGGATTGACAGTGATGGCTGAAATCCCCATCCCGCCGAACTCGGCCGCGCCAAGCTGGGTCCAACTGGCGCCGGCGTCGGTGGTCTTGAGGATGCCGGCCCCATAGTAATTGTCCAGGCCAGGGGTCGGTTCGCCGGTGCCGGCGTAGATCGTGTCGGGGTGTTGTGGATCAATGGCCAGGGCTCCGATCGCCAGCGAGGGCTGGTCATCGGTCAGCGGTTGCCAGCTCGCGCCGCCATTGGTCGTCTTCCAGACGCCGCCCTGGGCCGCGCCCAGGTAGACCACGTTGGAGTTGCGCGGGTCCACCGCCAGCGCCTTGACCCGGCCGCTGACGTCAACGGTGAACGACTGGCCGATCGACGAATTCTTCATCGGCGCCGGGCCGATGCTCTCCCATCTTGCCGCGGGCGCGGCCTGGCTCTGCGCCAAAATGCGCGCCATCGCCTGCGCCTGTTCCAGCGCGGTGGTTCGTGCGCCTTCTGGCAGACCGGCACCGGGGTAGGCGCGTTGCTGGACGAAAAAGCTCATGCGGCCAACCGGCCCTTCGCCCTCTTCCTCCCCTTCGGCAGACTGTGCGCTATCCGGCGCATCGGGCACGGTCCGCCAGTCGAACTCCCGATAAGCTTCGTCGGTCCGTGCATGACAATCAGTGCAGCGCTGGCCTGCGCCGTGATCCCACGCATCGGCAGGCGCGGCGGCCGGAGAGACGATGATCTGGGGGCCAGGCGTCACGGCCGACAATGGCTGGCAGGCTGACAGCCACAACCCACCGGCAATCGCCAACAGCGCAGCCAGGCTCCGGGTAATGACCGGGTCGAAACGCCGTGCGTTCATGGGTGCTCTCCTGTCGCGGATAGACGGTAGTCGGTAGATTGGTAGGATGGTGGATTGGTAGGCTGAGCAGCCAGACCCGACGACCAACCTACTAATCTACCACTTCCCAATCTACCAATCTACCAAATTCACTTCGCGATCATCGGCAGATACGTGGCCCGCGTCGCGACCTGTGGGTTCAGCCGGCCCCAGGCGGCGGCGGTGATATTTGCGTTGCTCAGCAAGGCCGCTGCGCCCGCCGGGTTCAGGCTGCCGTCGCTGTTGACCGGCAGCCTGGCGAGGAGACCTGCGTTCGGGTCGTTGATCCACGCCGAGTAGAGCAGCCAGCGGCCGTCAGGGCTCCAGCCGTGCAGGCTGACGTTGTACATGGTGTAGCCGACTGGGAAGTAGGTGTAGCCCAGGATCGAGCCGGCGCCCGCATCGAAAACCACCAGGTAGGTGTACCACTGGTAGTTCTGCTTGTAGCACGCCTTGACCGCCAGCCGGCTCTCGTCGGCCGACCAGAAGATCTCGCCCGCGCCGCACCAGTTCCAATCGTCCATCATGTCCACCAGCAGACGCACGCCCTGGCCGTCTTTGTCCGCCAGATACACCCCGCGGTGCATCGTGTCGCCCGCGCCGCACCCCTCCTGGTAGTTGACGATCGCCAGCCGGCCGGTCGTGGGCGCTACATCGAAGCCGTCAATATCGGGGATGCCGGTGCACGCGCCGGTGTTGACGTAGACCTCGACCGGCGGCGTGAACCCGACCGTAGTCCACTGGATCTTGTGCGGCGCGAGGACGTGGTAGATGCGGTCGCCGTAGGGCGCGGGCCGGCCGAACTCCATCCGATGGCTCGTGTCGGGGGAGAGGGTCGCCTGCGTGACGACGCCGGCCATCACCGAGACGACCTGGGCATCGAAGACATCCTCACCCGCGCCGCGATAGGCCACCAGCCAGCGCGTGCCGGTCGGGACATTCTCGTAACGGAAGCGTCCATCCGCGCCAGAATAGACCATTTCCTTGCCTTCCAGGTAGACCGGCCGGCCGGCCCACGGATCGCCATTGCCGCGGCGCACGATCCCCTCGACCACGCCGCAAGGGCAGGGCTGGTTCCAGCGGCCCGAGTTGGGGCCGGGCGTGAGCTGCTCCCACCACCCCCCGTCCGCCGCGACGCGGAAGAGGTTGCGGCTGGCCGGGGTGTACAGATACGCGTTGTCGGACGCGAAGTAGATGGCCCCGCCGCCCGGCCCGATGCGCAAGTCCCAGATGCCGCCGGTGGCGTCCCTGGGATGGGCGTGAAAGTCAAATAGGCGGGTCTGGCCGCTGCCGTCGGGGTCGAGGGTGTAGAGCGTGCTATCGGCCGCGCCGCCGCTTGCGCCGACCGCGACCAGGATCTTCTCTTGGCTTGTTCCGTTGGCAGACACGATGACGCCTCCAGCGCCGGGCAGTCCGTGGGACAGGACCAACCCAGCCAGTAAAACCAGTGCGACGAGCAGTGCGCGGCGACCTTTCATCGAACTCACCTCCGAGTATAGGGCGCGTAACCGGGCAGGTCGGGCCAGCAGATCACGCGTGTTGAGCGGTCGAACGCGCTGCTTTCGGCCGATTGGTCTGCGCCGGGCATTCACTCGTGCGCCGTGACGCACCTCATTATCACTCGCCGCTCCGACGGCCGGCTGACCTCCACGAAGCCCGCCTTGCGAAACGCCGAAGCCAGCCCCATGTAGCCTTCCGAGCCGCCAGAGACGCGATGTCCTTCTGCCGGGTCAACGGGATAGCCTTCGACGATCTGTGCGCCCTGCGACGCGGCGTAGGCGACCGCGCCTTGCAGGAGCCTGACCATCAGCCCCTGACGGCGATGCGATTTTGCCACGAAGAAACAGACGATGGACCAGACCGGCTGTTCGTCCACGGGTTTGAGCGTCCGCGAGCGTTCCAGCGGCGGAAAGCTCTCGCGCGGGCCGAGCGAGACCCACGCGATCGGCTCATCGCCAGCATAGGCCAGGATGCCGGGAACCTGCCCGGCGTCAACGAGCCCCTTCAGCCTGGCCCGCCGCTCCGCGGCCGGGCCGCGGCCGAATTCCGCGCGGCGCAGCCGCCAGAACATGCACCAGCACCCGGCACACGCGCCGCGCGGACCGAAGAGGCGCTCCAGATCGGGCCAGCGGTCGGCCGTGACAGGATGGATGGTGAGATCAGTCAATGGTGGCGTCGTGCTCATGTTCGACTCCAAGGCGCTGTTCGCTCCATAGCTGCGCCGGGGCCTGCGCCAGCCCACCGGCAAGGAAGGTGATCTGCCGATAGTAGTACGATTCGCCGTAGCTGCCCGGCTCCTTGTACACGCGCACGAGCCAGCCATAGACCTTGCCGAAGGCCGCGCCTGGCGGCAGGCTGGTCATGGTTATACTGCCCACATCGCCCAGCGCACTCGAAAGCCACGCGTCATCGCTTTCGGGGTCGAAAAGGAGCACCCGGTACGAATCGCCCGCGATCGCGCGGCGCTGCCAGACCAGCGTCGCGGGCAGGGGCAGGGCCGAGTCGGGCGGCGGCGACAGCAGCTTCACGTTGGCGATGTCGAAATCGCCGCCGGCGAGGCCCGCGCCGGCAGTGTAGGCGGTGATGGCGGATGCGCCCCAGCCGGAGACGAAGTTGGGATTCGTCCGATTGGGGCCGAAACAGACGTAGTACCGCTGCCCCTGCGCCAGACTGGGCGCGGCTGTGAAGATATAGCGACCGACCGCATCGGTGGTCGTGTGCGCCGCGTCGGACCAGGCTGCGCCGTTGTAGAAGCGGAGCCGCAGCGGGATGTCTGCGGCTGGCGCGTCATCGTAGGCGACCCGGCCATAGATGCCCTGAGAGGGGGAGCAGGTCGGGGTTGGGGTGAGAGTTGGCGTGCGGATTGCGGTTGGCGTGGCGGTTGGAGTGCGCGTCGCGGTTGGCGTCGCGGTCGGTGTGACGGTCGCGGTGGACCGCAGCGCCAGCGGCAGGTAGACCAGACGGCTGCCCGGCGCTCGCGTGCGCGTGGCAGTGGGTGTGCGGGTGCGCGTGGCAGTGGGAGACGCGGTCGCGGTTCTGGTCGGGGTGGCGGTGGCCGTGGCCGCGAGGGGCCGCGCTGATGTGCGCAGGCGCAGGCCCACGTCGGCCGTCTGGTTCGTTCCCACATCTTCCCAATCGCTGCCGTTCGGACTGAGGTAGGTTCTGCCCACCTCTCGCGGCCCGGCTCTGTCTATCGCGATGGGGTAGCCATAGGCGGCGTTCGTCACCTTGATGACGGCGATGACATCGTTGCCGGCCGTCGCCGCGAGCGGTGAATCGAGCGCGACCGAGTGATACCCCGCGCTGTCGAAGGTCAGGTTGAGCTTGCTGGCCAGCAGACCGCCCAGCGCGGCGCCATCGAACTGATCATAGAGGTAGAGATCCAGGTCGGTCGTGACATCGGTGGTCCAGAACTCGACCCGCGTGATGCGAGTGTTCACTGGCGGGATGAACTTCGCCAGCGCCCAGGCGGTCGGCCTGTTGTAGCCGAGCGTGGCGTTGAAGCCGCCCTCGTCGTAGTACCAGAGCGCGCCCTGCGGGTCGTAGTCCTGCCATTGAGAGGGGAAGCTGGCGTATTGGCCGATCTGCGCCGATCCGTAGGCGATGGTGAAATAGCCGCGCTCGCTCCCATAGCCGGCCGTGCCGCCCCAACCTGCGCCCCAACTGTTCTTCACGATCCAGCCGCCGCGTCCGCCAGCGTGTACCAGATGGTCATTCCAACCGACGATCAACACGGCATGGTTAGGCGTCCTGGTTCCGGGATAGTAGAGCGTGTAGCTGCCATCGTAGCTGCTGAATTCATTGTCCCAGGCATCGCCGCTGCCAGAGTAGAGACTGACGTGAAGCGGGCCGTGCGTTGCGATGGCGCTCTTCAGGGCGTCGGTCGTCGGCACGTAGTTGCCGGAGAGCATGGGCCACTCCACCACGGTCTTCTGGTACGGGCAGGCGGAATTGCATGGCGCGTCCGCCGCTACATACGGGTCACACGATTCCAGGACTGCGCCCTTCTGGGCGAAGAAACTGGCGACCTGGAGAGCGTTGCCGAGGTCGCAGCCGTTCTGATACCAGTTGCACTCCTTGACGTTATTCTCCGAAAAATCCCACAACCCCGCGTTGTCAATCAGCAGTCTGGATTCCAGCGCGGCGATGCTCGCAAACGCATAACATGCGTTGCACGCGCCCTGATTCCTAACCGGGCTGACCTTGCCGGTCATTCGCCAATCGAAATGGGAGGGCAGAGCGGCGATCGCAGGACCTGACCACTCGCCGCGCAGGTGCGCTAGATCTATCGGCGGCGGCACGAAGCCGGCTCGAAGCGGCTGCGGTGCATCGGCGACGCGCGGGAGCGCAGGGCCACGCTGGAGCGGAGGAAGCCCATCCCCGGCATCGGGTTTGCCAGCCTGGGCGACCGCCCGGCCCCCCATCGTCAGCAGGAGGCCGACGGCCAAAGCGACCAGCATCCACAGACAGGCGGCCAGGGATGAACTGCGACTCGGGTTCCGTGTCAGGCGCGATCTCATCGTTATCTCCTGCGACGCCGCGGCGGTCCAAACGGGTGGGACCCTCGTTTTCCAGAGATGAGCAGACTGCATGCGAGTATAGCACAACTCCTCGTGGGGTGACAAGCGTACCGGAGTCCTGGCGCTGATGTGTTGGGTGATCGGCCGTGTTATTGTATAATGAACCAGCTACGATGCGCTCGCCGGCCGAAAGATCACCGGCGGCATCCTTGATCTGATTGACCTGAAGACATGAAAACACTGATCCCGCACCTCTTCTACCTCCTCAAACACCGGCCGAACCGCATCAAGGTGGTGAGCCTGCTGCGCTTCTTGGGCTTCCTGTCCGCGCTGGTCACCCTCTACAGCGTCCTGTTTCATCTCATCATGGCCTGGGAAGGACGCCAGCATAGCTGGGTCACCGGCTTCTACTGGACCCTGACCGTGATGTCCACCCTGGGATTCGGCGATATCACTTTCGCCTCGGACCTGGGCCGCATCTTCTCCAGCATCGTGCTGCTCAGCGGCATCGTGATGCTGCTGGTGGTCTTTCCGTTCACCTTCATCGAATTCTTCTATGCGCCCTGGATGCGGGCGCAGGCCGAGGCGCGCACGCCCAGCCAGTTGCCCCCAGACACCAGCGGCCACGTCATCCTGACCGCCCGCGACGCGGTCGCCAGCGCGCTGATCGACCGCCTGGTGAAGTACCAATATCCCTATGTGCAACTGGTGCCCGACCTGGATGAGGCGCTGCGGCTGTACGAGATGGGCTACAGGGTGTTGGTGGGCGACCTGGACAACCCGGAAACGTACCGCCGCGCCCGCGCCGAAAAAGCTCTGCTGGTGGCAGTGACGGCCACCAGCGATCGGTTGAACACCAACGTAGCTTTCACCGTGCGCGAGGTCACCGAGAAGCCGCCCATCATCGCCACCGCCAGCCAGCAGGTTTCGGTGGACATCCTGCACCTGGCGGGCTGCAACCACGTGCTGCAACTGTCCGAGATGATGGGCCAGGCGTTGGCCCGCCGGGTGTCGGGCGGCGACGCGCTGGCGCACGTCATCGGGCAGTTCGACGCATTGCGCATTGCGGAAGCCACCGTGAGCAACACCGCGCTGGTGGGCAAAACGCTGCGGGAGGCTGAGCTGCGCCAGCGGATCGGCATCATTGTGCCGGGCGTGTGGGAACGGGGCCAGTTCATGATCGCCAGGCCCGACACGCGCATGATGCCCGGCACCGTGCTGGTGCTGGCCGGCTCGGAAGAGGCAATCGTCCGCTATAACGAGCTCCAGCAAGATCAGCCGGTCTCCACAGCCCCGGTGCTGATCATCGGCAGCGGGCGCGTGGGCCAGGCGGCCGGCCGCGCGCTGGCCGAACGCGGCTTGAGCTACCGGGGCGTCGAGATCAACCCGGCGCGCATCTGCGACCCCGAAACGTGGGTGGTGGGGGACGCGGCCAACCTGGAGGTGTTGGAGCGAGCCGGCATCCGCGCCACGCCAGCCGTGCTCGTCACGACCCACGATGACGATACCAACATCTATCTGACCATCGTCGCCCCATGCGCCTCTGCCGCTTAACGCCGACCTGGTGCTCATCGGCCACGTCGAAGCCGAAGACCGCTTCCTGGCGCGGTATGGGCGGGAAATCGGGTAGGTCAGCGCCCTCAGCGTTTGGCGGCTGCGCTGCCTCCAGCACGGTCCGCTGCTCACGGTGCGCTTTTCGTCGCCGATGGAGAATGTGATTCGCGTGCAGGTCGTGCACCACAAGGGCGGGCTGGATCGCGGGCCGGCGTTCGAGCTGAAGCCGGGGCCTGCGCCCGCAGTGCAGATCAGCGACGACGCGGACGCGGCCATGCTCACCAGCGGCCGGCTGACCGTGCGCGTGGCGAAGAGGCCCGACTGGCGCGTCGACTTCCTGGACGGCGACCGCGTCGTCACGTCGAGCGGCTGGCGCGGCCTGGCGCTGATGGAGACGCCCGAAGGCCGCTTCATGGTCGAGCAGCTTAACCTGGGCGTCGGCGAGTGTGTTTACGGCCTGGGCGAGCGGTTCACGCCCTTCGTTAAGAACGGCCAGGTCGTGGATCTGTGGACCGAGGACGGCGGCACCGCGTCCGAGCAGGCGTACAAGAACGTGCTGTTCTATCTGACCAACCGCGGCTACGGCGTCTTCGTCAACCACCCGGAAAAGGTGTGCTACGAGGTCGCATCCGAGAAGGTCGAGCGGGTGTTGTAGTTCAGCGTGGGGGGGCGAGACGCTCGACTACTTCGTGATCTACGGGCCGACGCCGAAGGAAGCGCTCGAACGCTATACCGCGCTCACAGGCCGGCCCGCGCTGCCCCCGGCCTGGTCGTTCGGGCTGTGGCTCACCACCTCGTTCACCACGAGCCACGACGAGGCGACCGTCACGAGCTTCATCCAGGGGATGGCCGACCGCGATCTGCCGCTGCACGTCTTCCACTGTTGGCCCGGCCCAATTCGATCATCGCGGTCGGCGCGGACGATCGGCGGCTCGACCACGACTTCGCCGACGGCATCACGTTCCACGTGTTCGAGCTGTCCTGAAAATCGCCCTATCCACGAAGCCACACGAAAAGACACTAATTGTCGAGGTGTTTTCGTGGCTGGTTGTATCGCTCACGACATGGGCCGCTCCCCGGAACCTCGCAGTGCAGCCAAGAGCTCCAATTCGTCGCGCCAATCCGCCCGCTTTGTGGTAGAATAGAGCCGGAGGTCCAGCGATGAAGAACGCGACCCTTGCTGCCGTGCTCATTGGCGTCATTGCTGCCGGCCTGATCGGGCTGGGCATGGCGCACGCGTTGGGGGCCATCTTGCCGGCCGAGGTCGCCCCACCCGGCGCCGGCCCCTCACTGCTCCCTGCTTCTCCGGCGCAGGCGACCGGCGCCATCACCGGCCGCGTCACAGACGTCAACGGTAGCCCCGTCCCGGACATCTTCGTCACCGCCAGCACCTACGCCACCGCGATCCAGTGCCAGAGCAGCAGCGGCGCGGCGGCCGAGACCGATAGCCAGGGCCGCTATCGCATTGACCTGTCCCCGGGCGATTACCTGGTCTACGTCAATTCCCACAGCTATACCCCCGCCGTTTACCTGCCCGAGGCGTATCCCGATGTCAACAGTTGGTCGCGCATCACCGATGCTGCTCCGGTCAGCGTGACCGCCAGCGGGACGGTGAACGACGTGGACTTCAGCCTGCCGGCGGGCTACGCGGTGATCGGCCGGCTGGTGAATGCGGCCGGGCAGCCGGTGCGCGGGGCCGGCGGCCACATCGAGAACCTTACGCAGACGGTCGAGTACGGCTGCCAGTTGGGTTTCGGTTCATCGGACGCCGATGGGACGTTCCGGGTCAACGTGCCGGCCGGGGTCTACGACCTCTTCTTCGGAATGCCAGGCGAGGGCCATACGGTGCGCTATGGGTTGGAAGTGGCGGCCAACCTGGCCCTTGGCGACGTGCTCTTCGCAGAAGGCACCCGGCCCAGCGGCCCGCGCGCATTGGAGCCGGGTTATTCAGCCGCGTGGTTCGTCGCGCCCGGTCTCTTCCACATGCCGCAGGAGATCATGCGTACCCCAGGCGGCGACCTGTGGGTGCTGGCCGTCCGCACGCAAACCCTCTACCGGTTGGCGCGCGACGGCAGCGTGACCACCGTGGCTACGAACGTTGACGCGTACCAGGCCGACATGGACGCGGCGGGCGTCGCCTACTTGCACGGCCAGCCCGTCGGCGCCATCTACCGGGTGGCGCCGGACGGGACAAAAACGATCGTGGCCCAGTCATCAGAACTGCGATCTGCCTGCGACAGCGGCTTCGGGATCGGGCCGGACGGCAACCTCTATGTGACGCTTGATCGGTGCGCCGGCAGCAGCGAACTGATCCGCATCACGCCAGCCGGGGTCATCACGCACCTGAAGGATGGCCTGCCGCCGCTGAACGGCCTGCACACCGCGGCCGATGGCCGGTTCCTGGCCGCGGGCGGCAACAGGCTCTACGCCCTCTCCCTGGCCGACTATACCCTGACCCTCCTTGCCCAAATCCCGACGTGTTGCATCTCGCCGGGCGGCCTGACTACCGATGAGGCCGGTAACGCCTATCTGTCCACCAATGCGCGGCAGCCGAGCGGCCATCTCTACCGCGTCGTCCCTGATGGAAGTGCGACGCTGCTGGCGCAGATTCCGCGGAGCGGTCTCTCCGGCCTGGACTGGTTGCCGGATACGCAGGAAGTGGTCGGGGGGCAATTGCGTCAGGGGAACGTGCTAGCGGTCAGCCGGGCCGGCGCCATCCGCCAGATCGCTGCCGGCAACGGGCTGATCACCCCGATGGGCATGGCCTTTGCGCCGGACGGCGACCTGGCGGTAGCCTGCGACGATGGCGGAATGATGGCGCGCGTCACTCGCCAGGGTGAGGCAAAGTGGTTCTTCGATTACACATCGTTCACCCCGCCCATGCCTTTCGTCGCCTACGACGCAGACGGCACGCTTTACGCCAGCGAGGGCGCGCCCGGCTTCACCGGTCAGATCATCTCCCTGCCGCCTGGCGCGGTCACGCCCGGCCGCCACGTCTACGCCGACTGGCCCAGCGGGCTGGCCTGGAGCGGGGCACGGTCAGGAGACCGGCCCGAGCGAGGCGCGCTCCTGGTCTCGGAAACGTTGGCCGGCCGCATCGTGCGGATCAACCCGGATCGCACCACGACCGTCGTTGCCGCGGGGCTGGCCTTCCCGCAAGGGCTGGCGCTCGATGCCGCGGGGCAGATCTACGCGGTGACCGGCAAGGGCAATGCTCAACTGAACGAGACGTTCCCAGTGCCGAGCATGGGCGACGCGATCGTGCGCATCGGCCCCGCCGGCCAGGCGGTCACGGTCACGCAGCTCATGGATGCGGCCGCCATCGCGTTTGCCCCGAACGGCGACCCTTCGACAGACTCAGGGCAGGGCCTGTTCGCGGCGGCCGGCCGTCGCGTCTATCGCGTCACAGCCGATGGCTCTTTGTCTCCGTTCGCCGACGGCTTCGACCAGGCGATGGGCCTGGCCTTCGACCTGGCCGGCGACCTGTACGTGTCGGACGCATGGCAGAACGGCATTGCCCGCATCCGTGGTTTCCCCCAGGGCGCGATCGCCGGCCAGGTGACCGACGCGCGCACCGGCCGGCCGATTTCAGGAACAAACCTCTCGATCGTCACCGGCTTCCCGATGGTTCTGGGCGCGCGGCTCTCGACCAGCGCCGACGGCCGCTACAGCCTGCCCGCCGCGCCGCGAGCGTACACCGTCACCGCGTCCGCGCCCGGCTACGTCAGCGCCTCTCGGCCCGTGACGGTGACGGCCGGGGTGACGACCACCCTGGACTTAAGCCTGCAACCGCGGCAGACCTACCTGCCGCTGATACTCAAGCGATACGACGCCGCTCACCCGCCCACACCCGCGCCGACTGCTACGGCAAGCGCGCAGCCTCCCACCGGGACGCCTTTGCGAACAGCTACACCGACCCCCATCGCCACGGCGACGCGCACACCCACGGCGACACGCACGCCCACTTCGTCACCGACTGCCACGCGCACACCGACCCTGACAGCATCGGTCACCCGCACGCTGACTCTGACCCCATCACCGACCGCTACAGCCACGGCCGTCCGGACGAACATCACCGTGGATGGCCGCGCTGACGACTGGGCCGGCCGACCTGTACTGTTGAACGATCCGGCTGGAGATGCCGAAGCCGGTTTCCTGGACTTGACAACCGGCCGCGCATTCGTCAACCAACATGCGCTCTACTTGCTCGTGGAGGCGGTGGACCCCCGCGCGGCGTTCGTGCAGTTCGACATGCTGTTCGAGACCGGGGCCAGGCGATTGCTGATCTCGTGGACACCGGGCCACCCGGACGGCTTCATCGGCGATGTGACAGGGGAGTATCAACCGGTTGGCCCCACTGCCAGGTCGTCCTTCGCGTTCAGCCCCACCCTGGAAGCGCGGATCGATCGCCGCGACCTGGGTTCGCCGGAGAGTTTACGCCTGGCGGAGATCAACGTGATGGTGGGTGAGTGTTGCAACTACCCTCAATGGCGCGCCGCCGACCAGTGGCGACCCATGGGCACAACGCCGATCGTCAACGAGTATGATCCGCCGCGGCTGATCAGCGACGAGCCGCGCTACGTGCTGGCACGACGCTTCGAGCTGCCGGACGACTATGTGGCGGAGCGGCTGTTCGCGCCGCCCGCGCCCGACCTGGTCGCCATCGTCCGCAGCCAGAACGGGACGATCTACCTGCAGCACGGCGACCTCAGCGCGGGCATCTCGACGCTCAACCCTGCCACCGGTGAAGTGCAGCGCATCCTCGACCTGCCGATGAGCGGCGTGTCCCCCATCGCCAACGGCCCGGCCGACACGGCTTTCATCGGCGTGCGCGGAGATGTCT
>VGOD01000095.1 GCA_016876015.1 Chloroflexota bacterium | reverse complement strand
GCCCTGCGCCTTCCAGCACATCGCGGATGGCATCAGCCATAGTCGGGTTGTCTTCCACGAGCAGAATACGCGCCATGCGCCACCTCTCCTCACGTTCTTGTCTACCCCCCCTTTGTAACTCAAAACCGGGTGTTGCGCAAATCTGGGGATGCGGGGCGTGAGGCGATTTTCATGTCAGATGGCGCGCCAGGCGTTGGCGCAGCACGTGAGGGGGCTGGACGCCGATGATCTGGTCAACCACCTGGCCGTCGCGGAAGATCAGGAGGGTCGGGATGCTCATGACATCGAAGCGCGTCGCGGCGCGCGGGTTCTGATCCACATTGAGCTTGGCCACCACTGCCCGGCCTGCGAACTCGCGCGCCAGCTCAGCTACAGCCGGCGCGATCATCTTGCACGGCCCACACCATTCGGCCCAGAAGTCCACCAGCACCGGACCGCGACTGCCAGCGATGACTTGGTCGAAGGTCGCATCGGTCAGGATCAGCGGTTGGCTGGAACCCTGTCCGGCGTCCCTCCTGGCCGCGCCGCGCTCACGCTCAGGCTGCGCCGAAGGGGCAGCGCGCGAGACAGTGGACTCCGCAGGCAGAAGCGTGCTGGGACCAGACGGCACGGCCGGACGCACGCCCGTCGCACCGACCAGATAGTCCAGCCAGGAGGACAACGCCTTCTCGCTCGCTGCGCCAATCCCCGTCGCCTGTTCGCGACCATCCTTGACGAAGACCAGCGTGGGCAAGCGGCCGACGCTGTAGCGCCGGGCCAGCCGAGGTTCCTCCAGCGCATTGATCTTGACGACCCACGCCCGGCCCGCGTATGCGCGCGCCAGGTCATCCAGCGCCGGCATCAGTTGATCGCATGAGGGGCTCTCGCGGCTCCAGAAGACGTGAACGACAGGCAGCCCCGCAGCCAGGACCCTGGGCAGAACGCTCTCATCGGTGTGAATCGGCGCATCAATCGGCATAGGACCTCCTGTGAACATCGCCAGTTTACACCAATGTGGAGCCCGCGCGCAAGCTCAAGGACCTTCCTCTACCCCAACCCAGAAGTGATGCGGCAGGATGTTGTGTGCAGGCAGGACGCGCAGAGTCCTCCCTTGATAGGGAATCGCCAATGCGGCGCCGTTCAGCGCAGCCGTGCTGACATATAGATGTTCAGATAATCTTCTGGACTCGAGGCTTTAGCCGGTTGGCCTCATGCCCCAGAGAAACCGGCTGAAGCCTCGATTCCGGATCGCGCAGCCCGAATCTTTATCTGACTTACTATAGCAGGTGTCTGGCGCGGCGCCGAACTTCTCGCGATAGCGCCGCGCGGCATCCGCGACCTTGTCGGCCAGACCGCGGCCAGGACTATTGTCGAACCACAGCAAGCCGCTCTGCATGGCGACCTCCTGTCCATTCGGCCACGGAGGGCCACCGGATCTGGGCGACCTTCGCTCTGGCAGCAGCGGCGACGACCGTCCGCCGGCTACGGCGGCGCCAGACGGGCAACGGGTAGCGCGGCGCGTTCTGCCAGCGCGCCCAAAGCCGACCGAGCCAGCCAGGCTTGCGGCGCAGACGCCAGACCCCCGCATCAGTGTAGAACCCCAGCTCGAAGCGGCCGGTCGCGCTCCGCACACGAAAACGCCGCTCGGTCCCGAAGGTGTTGACGCTCTCGATCGCAAGCACCCGCACCAGCCGGCCCTCCCAACGAAACGCCTGGGGGTAGAAGCCGTCGGGGGCCAGCGCGACCTGCAGCACACGGTCCTGGTCAGACATAGTTGACTCCCGTTCGTTTCCGTCCTGAAATCCGCCCGCCAGGCGCCGCGCACTTCGGAAGCGCCTGGCGCCTGGCGGGTTTCAAGGGTTCCAGCCGTCCTCGTCACCCACCACGCGCAGGCGGTGAAGCCCCGCGTCTTGCGCCAACGGCAGGGGCAACGCCGGGATCTGGGGCTGCTGGAGCCCGCGGCCGGCTAGCAGGTCAGCCGGGTTGAGGATGATGACGTTCGGCGTCGGAAACTGCGGATAGGCCGGCTGCGACTGCTGCGGCAGTTCGCTTCGCCACCCCGCGGGCTGCGCCCAACCGTTGCGCTCGCGGCGCAGCAGCGCCACCAGCAGCACGCTGGTGGGCACGCTGGCGGCTACGCCCACAGCCACGCCGATCACCACCGCCATCGCGTCGGTGCTCATCCGCTGGCCGATGACGACCGCCAGCGTGACTCCAAATCCCAAAAGCGCGGGCACCAGTAGCTTCTTCATCATGCGCTCCAACTGCGCCGTCTGCGGCCGCCCGCGCGAATGCGCGCGGCTGTCGCCCCCATCTCGCTTGCCGATACGTAGGCTGCCTGAAAGCGGATCACCTGTCCCTTTGCCACCAGCAGGAAGTCGCCCCGCCCGAGCAGCCGCTCCGCATGCGTTCCCGCGATTCCCGCGGCCACCTTCGCGTCCTCGGGGCTTGTCACGCTGCCCACCAGCCGGACCGGGAAGTTCGCCTTCATCATACCGCCGACCAGCGCGGCGGCTGGCCGCTGGGTCGCGGCGAGCACGTGAATCCCCGCTTCACGGCCCCGCTGCGTCAGCCGAGTCAGCGCCTCTGCCACTGCCTTGCCTCCGGTAGTCAGCAAGTCGGCCAGCTCGTCAATCGCCACAATCAGCCGCGGCAGCGCACACCCGGCTGCATCCCGGCGCTCCATTTCGGCCACCACCAGGTCCAGCAGCCCTGCGGCCGTGGCCACGTCTTGCACGACCCCAGGCTGCCCAGTCGGTGTGCCAGCCGCATGCCAGACCTGGCTCGCGACCGCCGACAGCCGCCCCATGCCCGGCCACAGGTGCGGCAGCTCGGCCAAAGGCGCCAAACCCCGGCCCTTGGGGTCAATCAGCACCATCTGCAGGCGGCCGGCGGGGTTGTGCATCGCCAGCGAGAGAAGCAGCGTTCGCGCCAGCGCGGTCTTGCCGCTGCCTGTCGCGCCGGCCAGGAGCACATGGGCCACGTCCGGGCTGTCGAGCCGCAGCAGCAGCGGCACGCCGCCGTCGTCCACGCCTAGCACCGCGCACATGGCCGGTACGTTGGCCAGCCGGCCACACAGTGGGAGCAGCTCCACCGCGCGCGGGGTCTCACGCGGCACCTCGACGTGCAGCACGCCGCCCTCGCGGTAGACTCGCGCGTCGCGCGCGCCCAGCGAGAAGGCCAGTTCCTCGGCCAGGCTGCTCACCTTGGTGAGCTTCGTGCCCAGGGCAGTCGTCACGTCGAAGCGCACGAAGCGCGGGGTGACGGTGGCCTGCCAGACGCGCGCCGGCACTTTGTGCGCGCCAAGCACCGATTCGATGCGCGCAGCTTGTAGCTCGTACTTGCGATTGGACATGGTGCAGCTCCAGGTCTGAAGCGTGTTGTGCCAGATGCGAAACGTGAGACGTGATGCGTGAGACGTGAAACGTGAAACGTGAACGGCACAGCCAGGGCAGCGCGCGGCTGTCACCCCCGCGACGCCATCGCGCTATCCCACCTGCCTGATCACCAGCACCACTTTGCCATAGACGTGCACGCGGCTGGGGTGGTAGTAGAACGGCAGCATGTTGGGATGGGCCGGTTGCAGCCTGACGCGGCCATCCTCGAGGAAGAACAGCTTGAGGGTGGCGGCTTCCTGCCCGTCCTCCTCGATCACCCGGGCTGCAACCATGTCGCCGTTCTTGATCTCCTCGCTGCTCCGCGTCGCCTTCAGTACCACGATGTCGCCGTCATTGACGAGCGCATCCACCATCGAGCTGCCCGCGACGCGCAGGGCGAAGACATCTTCGTGCTCCCGCACCAGGCTGCGGGTCAACTCGATCGCCTCGTCGGCGAAGGGATTCTCCAACTGCCCCACGGCTGGCAGGGGCGCGCGAGCTCCGATCTGCCCTACCAACGGCGCCCAGATGGTCTCGTTGCTGAAGCGACGACCGTCTGCGCGTCGCAGCAGAGCGATCGCCCGCGAGCGGCCCGGCGCCAACCGCACGTAGCCCTTTTCCTCCAGGTCCTTCAGAGCATTCGTGATGTGGTAGCCGCGGGCGCCCAGGCCGGCCGCCTGGCTCAATTCCTCGCGGCTCGGACAGAATCCGGGCCGCAGCGTGCGGGCCAGGTGATCGAGCACCCGCACCTCATGTTCGCTCAATTCATCCGCAACGACAGTCAGGGCCGGCACTGTGTCCTCCTCTCAGGCTTGTATCTTTCGTTTGCCCTTCGTGTGGGGTGAAATCAGTACTCGAACGTCTGTTCTAGCACGCATTATAACAGAACGTTTGTTCGTTGTCAAGAGGGAGAATGAGGAAATGTGAAAACTGGCCTCCTGCACTCCGCGGCGCGTCTCCTTATTGACAAACGGCAAGATTTCCGCGATAATCCGTTTGACACGTGTAAGCGTGCACGTGTCACCTGGCAATCGAGGGATTCGGGTGTCCATTCGCGTTACTCAGAGCGATGTCGCGCGTCGAGCGGGGGTCTCGCGCGCCACGGTGTCTTACGTGATCACCGGCCGCGCGGGCGGCAGTGTTCAGATCACCGAAGAGACGCGGCAGCGTGTATTGGCGGCCGTGGCGGAGTTGGGCTATCAGCCGCACGCGGCCGCGCGCAGCCTGCGTTCTGGCCGCACCGACACCATCGCGTTGCTCGTGCCCGATGGCAGCAACCCGCACTGGTGGGCGATCGTGCGCGGGGTCGAAGCAGTGACACGCGCACAGGGCTGCCAGCTCGTCCTCAGCATCACCGGGCAGGAGGCCGAGCGTGAGCGCCAGTCGTTGCGTGCGCTGGCCGAGCAGCGCATTGACGGCCTCATACTGATACTCACCTATGCCGGCCGGCTGGCCGGCGAGCTCGAGGCTTTGCGCTTGCAGGGCAGCCCCATCGTCACCTTCGGCCACGAGCTGCCGGGCAAAGACCTGGTGACTCAGGATTACGGCCCCGGCACGCGCGAGATGATGGATCACCTGATCGGGCTGGGCCACACACGCATCGGCTTCATCCACGGCGTGGCGCGCACCGGCCTGGGCGCCGACCGCCTCTTCGCCTATCGCCGCGCGCTCCGGGCGGCCGGCCTGCCTTACGAAAAGCAACTCATCGTCCAGTGCGGCCCGAACCCCGACGACGGCGCGTGCGGGGCCCGTCGTCTGCTCGACCTATCGCCCCGGCCGACCGCGATCCTGGGGGTCAACGATCTGATGGCAATGGGCGCATTGCAGGCCGCGCACGAACGCGGGCTGGCCGTGCCGGCCGATTTGTCGGTGGCCGGCTTCGACGACATTGACCTGGCCGAGCACCTGACGCCGCCGCTGACGACGCTGCGCGCGAACGGGGAAACGATTGGCCGCCAGGTCGCGACGCTGCTCTTCCAACGCCTGAGCGACCCAGAGCGACCACAGCAGCGCGTCGCGATCCCGACGGAGTTGGTGGTGCGAGGTTCGACCGGATGCGGCCGTAGCCCGAACTGAGTCGCGCATTCTTCCGGTCTCGCGCCTTCAGGGTGGACTGACAATGACAACCCAAACACGCGATCCCTGGGTGGACGTCAAGACCTACCACGGCCTGCCGGCCGACCAGGTCATCTCGGCCCTCCAAAAAGAGATCCGGCGGGGCCACACCGAAAACGCCGTGCTGCTGGCCTACGAGATGGTCATCACCAGCCCCGCGCTGGAGGATTACCTGTGGAAGCGGCTACTGGTGATCTCGGTAGAGGATGTGGGGCTGGGCGAGCCGCTGGCGGCCATCATGCTGAACTCGCTCTACCAGATGGTTTGCACCTTCGACCGCAGCATGGGCGAGCGCAAGCTGTTCGCCGTCCACGCGGTGCGCTATCTGTGCGGCTGTACGAAGGATCGCACCAGCGATGAGATGGTCAATTGGGTCATCCAGGCGGTCGCGGCCGGGACCGCCCGGCCAGAGATCCCCGACTACGCGCTGGACATGCACACCGCGGCAGGCAAGGCGGCCGGTCGGGGTAAACGACATTTTTGGGAGGAAGGCGCAAAGCTGTCCCCGGAGCTGCCGGATCGTAATCTGACATATCGCCAACGCGTTTTGGATTTGCTCGATCAAAAAGGAGGATAGGATGCTATACACCCGTCGCAACTGCGTCACCGAATGGGCTTACACCTCTGGCAGAACGTACGCCGACCCGTTCAACGATGTCGAACTCGATGTCATCGTCACCGACCCGGATGGCGGGAGCGTCACCGTCCCCGCGTTCTGGGCGGGCGACCAGACCTGGCGCGTGCGCTTCGCCCCGCGGCAGATCGGGCAATACACCTTCCGCACCGTCTGCTCGGACGCGGGTAACGCCGACCTGCACGGCCAGACCGGCGCGCTGCTGGCCGCGGCCTACGAGGGCGACAACCCGCTGCTGCGCCGCGGCTTCCTGCGCGTGGCCGCCGACCGCCGTCACCTGGAGCACGCCGACGGCACGCCCTTCTTCTGGCTGGCCGATACGTGGTGGATGGGCTTCACCAAACGCTTGAGCTGGCCCGCCGACTTCCAGCAGCTCACCGCCGACCGGGTCGCCAAGGGCTTCACGGCCGTCCAGATCGTGGCCGGGCTGTATCCCGACATGGACTGGTACGATGAGCGCGGGATGAACGAAGCCGGCTTCCCCTGGACGAAGGACTTCTCCCGCATCAACCCGGCCTACTTCGACATGGCCGACCTGCGCATCGCCCACCTGGTGCGCGCCGGGATCGTGCCCTGCATCGTGGGCGAGTGGGGCTACTTCATGGACTTCGCCGGCCCGGAGGTGCTCAAGAAGCACTGGCGCTACATCGTCGCCCGCTACAGCGCGTACCCGGTGACCTGGTGTACGGCCGGCGAAGCGATGATGAACTATTATCTGCTCAAAGACCCGCAGCGTAACACGGACGAATGGAAGTTGGGCCGCCGGAAGCAGTGGGCCGATCTCGTTCGCCACATCCGGGCGCTCGACCCCAACAAGCACCCGATCACCATCCACCCCACGCAGTTCGGCCGCGAGCAGGTGGATGACCCGGCCGTGCTCGACTTCGAGATGCTGCAAACCGGTCACAGCGGCTTCAACAGCCTGGCGAACACCCTCAACGCGCTCGAAAAGTCGCTGGCGGCCGCGCCAACCCTGCCGGTACTGATCGGTGAGGTCAATTACGAAGGAATCATGGAGTCGAGCCGCGAGGAGATCCAGCGGTTCATCTTCTGGACCGCCATGCTCACCGGCGCGATGGGCCACACCTACGGCGCGAACGGCATCTGGCAGGTGAACGGCCGCGAGCAGCCGTATGGCGCGTCGCCGCACGGCTCATCGTGGGGCAACCGGCCGTGGGATCAGGCGGCCGCGCTCCCTGGCTCCGGGCAGTTGGGCATCGCCAAGCGGCTGCTGGAGCGCTACCCGTGGGCGCAATTCGAGACGCATCACGAGTGGGTCGAGCCGCACCAGACCACCGAGAAGCGGATGCTGCCGTATGCGGCCGGCATCCCGGGGCAGGTGCGGGTGATCTACATCCCGGCCGAGGCGTCGTGGGTCGCCTGGCGCGGAGCGATGCTCGTCAAGGAGCTGGAAGCCGGTGCGACCTATCGTGCGTTCTACTTCGATCCGACCAACGGCGCCGAGCATGATCTGGGTACTGTGTCCGGCGGCGCCGATTATGTCGTGCCCAAGCCGCCGGTGTTCCAGGATTGGGTGTTGGTGCTAGAAAGAACGTGAGTTCACCAAAAAGGCACAAAGACTACCAAGAAGGAACAAGGCATCCTTTACGCCCTTCGTGTCTTGGTGTCTTTGCTGAGGCCGGTCTCCTCGAGCTGGGCACGGTCAGAGACCGGCCCGAGCGTGTGACTCAAGGGCACGAAGGAAGACCGATCAGAGCGAAAGGAAGCGATAACAGCCATGGATCTGTCGGCCCAAAAGCAAGTGATCGCTGTGCTGGAGCAAGCGGGGGTAGTTGGTCCCACACTGGAAGTTACTGCTCGATACCTGGCGAAGCGCAGCACTCGCTCCTGGAAACCCATCGTTGCCAGCGGACTACCTGCCAGTCAGATCATCATTGAGGAAAGAGAGACTCATACCGAGAGCGCCAATCTTCACTCACTAAGGAGGAAACAGCCGTGCTCAGAAGATCGCAGCACGCTTTGATCGCCCTTGTGGTGATCGCATCCATCTTGTTGGCCGCGTGCGCGCCGGCCCCGGCCGCGCCGACGCCCCAGGCCCCCGCGCCGGCCCAGGCGGCGCCAACCAAGGCCCCGGCTGCGCCCCCCGCCGCGCCGATGTACAACTGGTCCGCTGCCAGCCCGGCGATTGGTGCTACCAGGAAGCGGTTGACAGCAAGTGGAAATATGACCCGACCGACCCGCGCAACGACGACCCGGACAAGGTCTCGATGAACGTCGTGCGCCATCTGGCCGCGCTCAGGGACAAGAAGATCACCTTCGATAACGAATGCACCGCCGACATGATGGATCAGATCGGTCGCATCTTCAAGATCGAAAACGGCTTCGTGCCCGAAGGCTTCCTCGGCCTGAAGGACAGCTACCCGCTTTTCCTGACCGGCAAGGCGGCTGTGCGGCAGGACACCGGTCGTATCTTCACCCAGTTCGAGAAGGATGTCAAGGCGCTGGCCGAGGGCGCATACGCCGATCCCTCCGCCGTGACGAAGGATCAAGCCAAGGCCGCCACTGTCTTCGAGATCGGCACGTTCGCCTTCCCCTCGATCGAGGGCAAGTGCGTCCAGGGCAAGGCGCGCGCCAACGAGCTGCCGTCCGGCTACCTGGCCATCCCCAAGAAGGATCGCAAGCAAAACGACCTGGAAGTGGACTTTGTCATGTTCTGGATCAGCCCGCAGGGGATGAAGATCTACCTGGATAACAGGCTCGATCCCAAGAATCTCCAGGGCGGCATCCAGGGGCCGACGATCATCAAGCGCGTGACGCTGCCCGAGAAGTGGCAGAAGATCCTCGGCAGCCAGCCGTTCATCGGCAACTATGAGAAGCCCGGCGCGCCGGCCGACAAGGTGGCGCGCGGTTTCTGGTTCTACGAGCCGACCAAGCGCGAATGGGCCATCATGGTGCAGGATTTCTTCGCCGGCAAGCTGTCCGCCAAAGACTTCGCCATGAAGTATCAGAAGCTGCTGGAGGATCACTGGGACGGGCTGCTGAAATACCTGAACTTCACGGCCGAGGACATCAAGCATCCCGAAAAGCAGCCGCCTGGGTGGGTGGCGGGCGGGCCGTACTGAGACGGACGCGTGGCGAATCGAACAACGAATAAATGATCTGCTCTCAGGGGGTCTGTGACCCCATAGGCATCAAGCTAACACCCTGATTTTGCGCAAAAATAGGGTGTCAGGCTTCTTCCGCGTGGTGTCAAGAAGCATTTTGGCACGGGACGCGGACTCACCGTTCGATTGCGGCTTGCCGGCCCTGGATCGCGGCCAGCCGCGACCCGTCGAACTTGGATCGCCGATCGAAGCGATAGATGCCGTTCTGCTCCTGGAACACGTCGGTAAGCTGGGTGTAGCAGTAGCCGAACATGCGCGGGTTATCCAATAGCGTGTTGCACAACGCCTCGAACCGCGCGTAGAACTCCTCCAGGCTCTGCGGCCGGTTGCCATAGCCCCACGAGTCTTCCCCCTGCCGGGCGTCCGGGTTCCACCAGGTCCCGCCGAACTCGCTGCAGAAGTAGGGCTGGCCGCGATAGGCGATCGAGATCGGCTGGCCGCTGCGCATGTTGACGTAGGGCCGGCCTGCGGACAGCCCGGCCATCATGGCGGCGAAGCTGGCGGGGTCCTGCTCGTAGTTGTGGCTGTCGTAGACGTCGGCCTGCGGCACGCGATGGGAGTAGCCGGAGGCGTCCAACACCGGCCGCGTCTGATCCATCGCCTTCGTCGCCAGGAAGAGGCCCAGCGTCACGTCGTCCAACGCGGTGATGCGGTCGGTGAGGAGCTGCCACGTTTCGTTCAGCGGACACCAGCCGATGATCGAGGGGTGCGAGTAGTCGCGGCCCAGCGCCTCCAGCCATTGCGTGATGTAGGTCGCGGCCGGCTGCTGGTTGTCGCCGTCCGGGCCGAAGCCATTGCAGCCCCAATCCGCAAACTCGCCCCACACCAGGTAGCCCAGCCGGTCGGCGTGATAGAGAAAGCGTTCCTCGAACACCTTCTGGTGCAGCCGCGCGCCGTTGAAGCCAGCCGCCAGGCTCAGCTCGATGTCGCGGCGCAGCGCCTCATCGGTCGCCGCGGTCAAGATGCCGTCAGGATAGTAGCCCTGGTCGAGCACCAGCCGCTGGAAGAGCGGCCGGCCGTTGAGCTTGATCGCCGGCCCCTCGATGCTGATCCCGCGCAGGCCCGCGTAGCTCGTCGCCCGGTCAACGATCACGCCATCCGCGTCCGCCAGCGCGATCTCCAGATCGTACAGGAAGGGATCGGCCGGGCTCCAGAGGCGGCGGCGGTCTTCGGGGATGGCCAGGTCGAGGCTGAGGTTGAGGTCGAGGCCGAGGCGACAAACGGACTTGGCGACGATGCCCTGTGCGTCGAAGAGAGCCGCGCCAAGCTCTGCGCCGGGCGTCGCGCCGGTCACCGGAACTTGCAGATGGAACAGGCCTCGGCTCACGTCGGGGGTGATGGCCGGCCGGCCCAGGCGCAGCGCGGGGACCGGCTCCATCCAGACGGTCTGCCAGATGCCGGTGGTGCGGGTGTACATGCAGCCGTAGTTCTCGAAGCGCGGGGACTGTTTGCCGGCGGGTTTCGACCCCCCGCGCAGGTCGCGCGCCCGCACGACGATCGTCGCGGTCTCGCCGGGCCGTGCGATCTCCTTCAGGTCGCACGTGAACGGGGTGAAGCCGCCGCGATGCCGGCCGACCTCGACGCCGTTCACCCAGACGGTCGCGTCGTAGTCCACGGCCTGGAAGTGCAACAGGACGTGGCGGTCGGCCCACTGCGCCGGGATGGCGACCTGGCGGCGATACCAGACCGCGTTCATCCAATCGGTGTGGCCGATGCCCGATAGCATGGACTCTGGGCAGAACGGCACGGTGATGCGGGCGGTGAGCTCACGTTCAACCAGGCCGCGCTCCAGGCCGCTGTCGCCAGGGTCCATCTCGAACTGCCATTCGCCGTTCAGGCAGAGCCACTCCTCCCGCACGAACTGCGGCCGCGGGTATTCGGGTCGAGGGATCGGTTGGGTCATGGGATGTATCTCCTGTTATTGACGTCTTCGGGCCAGGACGCCCCAGGCCACGTCCCAGCAGATGACGGCCGTGAGCGGGCCGAACGGACGAAAACGCAAAGACGCAAAGGAGCAGAGACGCAAAGATATATAGTTTTCTTGGCGTCTTGGCATCCTGGCGTCTTTGCGTTGATTTTCAGGCCAACAGCGAGAAGGCCGCGCGCGCCCGGATGTCGCGTGACGAGCTGCCGACCAGCACTTCATACTCGCCCGGCTCCGCGATCCACGCCTGCTGGTCAGGATCGTAGAAGGCCAGGCTGCGCTGATCCAGCAAGAAGGTCACGCGCTGCGTCTCGCCCGGCCACAAGGCGATCTTGGCGAACCCCTTCAGCTCTTTGGGCGGCCGTGGCAGCGAAGACGCCGGGTCATGGACGTAGAGCTGCACCACCTCTTTGCCTGCCGCCGCGCCCGTGTTGGTCACCGTCACCGTCACATGGATCGGCTCGCCGGGCCTGGCCCTGGGCGTCACCAGCAGATCGCGGTACTCGAACGTGGTGTATGACAGGCCGAAGCCGAACGGGAAGAGCGGCGCCACATCCTTCGCATCGTAGTGCCGGTAGCCCACAAAGATCCCCTCGCCGTAGCGCGCCTCGCGGCGGCCGGGGTAGTTGACGAACGCCGGCGTATCCTGGAGCCGCACCGGGAAGGTCACGGGCAGCCTGCCCGACGGGTTGACCTCGCCCAACAGCACGCGGGCGACCGCGTGGCCGTTTTCCATGCCGGGGTAGTAGGCCAGCAGCACGGCCGCCACCTGGTCTATCCACGGCATCGTCACCGCCGCGCCAACGTTGAGCACCACGACGGTATTGGGATTGGCCTGAGCCGCCGCGGCGATCAGCTCGTTCTGGCGGCCGGTCAGCTCCATGTCGGGCCGATCCGAGCCTTCCGTCTCATAGCCGTCGGGGTAGCCGGCAAAGACGATGACGACATCCGATGCGCGAGCGACCTGCACCGCGCGTTCCATCATGGCCGCGGACTCTTCGGCCGTCGGTGTGGCGCCGAAGAGCACTTGCAGGTGTGGAACGTCGAGCCAGGCCGGTCGCACATACTCGATGACGATGTCGTATGCCTGTCCCTCCACCAGCTTCACGGCCTGAGCTGCCGTGGTCACAGGCCAGGGGTCCGAGCTCTGCCGGTTGGCGTTTTCGACCAGCAGCTTGCCATCCAGGAAGATGCGACAGATGCCGGAGTTGCGCAGGCCGAGCGAGCAGGTCCCGCTGTCGGTCGCGGTCAGCTTGCCGCTCCACCGCACCGAATACTCCGCGGGGGTCTTTTCCAGCGGCGCAAAGGTGAGGAACCAGAAGCGCAGACGGCTGTCCACCCGCTCGATGGCCGGCTGGCCGGCGAAGTGCGGGTTGTCGAAGTACTCGGCCCACAGACCGCAGCCCTCGCCGTGGGCCGGCGTCAGGAGATTCGCCTTGATCAGGGGCAACTCGCTCACATTCTCGCAGCCCCGCTCGTATCTGATCGTGACCGCGCCGGCCAGCTTCGCGGTCAGCCCCTCCAGCGGGCTGACGCGATGGGGCGGGTCAACATAGGAGCTGCCGCCGCCGCTGACGACCGCCTCGGCCGCGTTGGGGCCGATGATCGCGATGGACTTGAGCGTATCAACCTTCAGCGGCAGGATCGCGTTCTCCCGCTGGGAGGCTGCGCACTCGTTTTTCAGCAGCGTGATCGCTTCCTCGGCCAGCTCGCGCGCCAGCGCCTGGTGTTCGGCCGTGTTGACCGAGCCGGTTGGCCGCGGCGCGGCGTCCAGGCGGCCCGATCTGGCGATCAGGCGCAGCACGCGGCGAGCGGCTTCGTTCACCGCAGCCTCCTCGATCTGCCAGGTGTGGACCGCCTCGACCAGCAGGCGGCCGTAATACTTGGCCGGGCCGGGCATCTCGAGGTCCAACCCGCCCTGGATGGATGCGAAGACCGTATGGTTCGCGCCCCAGTCGGAAACGACCGCGCCCTGGTAGCCCCATTCCCCTTTCAGGATTTCATTCAGCAGCCAGTCGTGCTGGCTGGCATAGACGCCGTTCAGCCGGTTGTAGGCGCACATCACGGTCCAGGGATCAGCCTCTTCGACGATCGCCTCGAACTGCGCCAGGTAGATTTCGCGCAGCGTGCGCTCATCCACGACCGAGTTCCCGCGCATGCGCTCGATCTCCTGGTTGTTGCAGGCGAAGTGTTTGAGAGATGCGCCGATCCCGCGGCTCTGCACCCCTTTGACCCAGGCGGCGCCGGTGCGGCCGGCCAGGTAGGGGTCTTCGGCGTAGCTCTCGAAGTTGCGGCCGGCCAGCGGATGGCGCACGATGTTCACGCACGGGCCCAACAGGATGTCGCAGCCCATCGCGGCCGTCTCTTCGGCCAGCGCTGCGCCCACCCGTTCGACCAGCGCCGGGTTCCAGCAGGCGGCCATCGAGACCCCGGTGGGGAATGCGGTCGCCGGCCCGGCGATCCGGCCGCCCTCTCTGGGCGCACGAACGCCATGCGGACCGTCGGTCATCATCAGCGAGGGGATGCCCAGGCGCTCCACCGGCACGGTGCGCCAGTTGTCGGCCCCCGACAGCAGGCTGACCTTCTCTTTCAGGGTGAGCTGGCTGAGCAATGCCTCGATGCGCTGCTCTCGCTCGTCATGTGTGGTTGACATAGTATGCTCCTCCGAAGATCGTGGTGATGAATGCTCGCTGACACATCTCTCATTCTCCTACTTGGCGAGGGAGGTTGCCTTCGTCCTGGCTCAGGCCAGGGCTGCGCAAACCATGTCCTGAGCTTGTCGAAGGATCCGCGCGCAATGACGGGGCTGCGTAAGTCCTGTCATTCGGCCGCGCGTTGGATCTCTGCGCGCGCGATGCATGTCCAGGCATCAAACCGCTCCGGGTGATGCTCGCAGGTGTGGGTGTCCTTCAGGATCATCTCCAGCACGCAGCCGTGGGCCTGGGTGACTTCCAGCGTGTGGCGGATGTAGGCCCGGATGCCGTTGGAGTCGAACTGGCCGACCAGGTGCGAGGGATGCGGTTTCCAGGAGAAGATGTAATCCCCGCGCAGTCGGGCCGCGCAACGGTCCACGTCGGCGAACGGCGAGCAGGAGACGCGGCGGATGTGCGGCAAGGCGACGACATCCTCCAGCTTCCGGCTCAGGTCTTCGCAGCAGCCGTAGCCGGTCAGCCCGAACGGTTCCAACAGGCGCTGCTCGTACTGCATCAGGAACTCGCGGTGCATCTTGGGCGAGACGGGCGCCATCTCTTGCGATTCCGCGCTGGCCCACATGTCGCACGGTCGGACGCGCTGCCCATCGAAACCTGGGGCGGGCAGTTGGTCGGTGTAGCCATTGCCGCCGGAGCTGTGGTAGGTGTTGTCGTTGTTCAGGCTCAGCAGGTTCAGGTCAATCCACTGCTGCAAGATGCGCCGATGCCCGGATACCAGGAACGCCATCACCTCGTGGACGAAATCGCGCGCCTCGACCATGTCGCGGAACATCAGCTCCAGCCCGCGCAGGTCCAGATATTGCGCGGAGAGATGATAGGAGATGTGCGCCTTGCCCTTGAGCTTCACCGTCAGGATGTCGCCCAGCAGATCCTGCATCTGACCCACCTGGCTGGCCGTAGCCGCCTGGTCGTAGATCACATCTGGGAAGCGCAGCTTCTTCACGTCTTTGCGGTCGGCCAGAAACGGCTCGATGGCATAGGAGCCGCGCTCGACCGCGCTGTGACGGCGCAGCCGTTCGTAGCCCCAGCCGGTGTCGCTCACGGCTGCGAGCGTGACCCATTCCGCCTCCACCACGGCATCATCTTGGAAATGGCGGTAGGCGTAGAGTCGGGCGGCCAGGCTCCATTCGATCTCGCGCGCTCGTTCGTCGTGGCATTGCATGGCGCTCTTGGGCAGCAGCTCTACCCACGAGCCCTCCGGGAAGATCAGCATCATCGGATAGGTGGAGCGCAGGCTGTTGTGCTCGATCCACCGGCGCTTGCGCTCCGCCATGATCGGGTGCGCCGCGACCTCGGCGACCTGTTTCGCCAGATCGCGCAGCAGTGTGCGGTCGTGAACGTCGAAGGTCATAGAATCTTCCTTTCGCAATGGTCGGTCAGGACGCGGGGCCGCGGGGGATTACAAAGCCCATCCGCGTCATCTGCGTTCGTCCGCGTCCCTTCTCCACACGGTATCCTCTCAATAATCCGGGGAAACGGCGGTCACAGACCGCCTACGAGCCTGCTTTCAGGGGGTCTGCGACCCCCGTCGGCCCCCACTTATTGAAAAGATACTCCACACGTCCTCTGGCCGGGCGGGGAAACCGACAACTCCCCGCGAGCGGTCGAACTGATAGATGCGGCGCAGCGGCCGCGCCTGAAACGGGAAGGCGCGCAGGTCATCCCCCGCCAGCCCCGCGGCTGCGCCAGGCACGCGGCACGCGCGGACCGCCACCTCTCGCAGCCGCCGGCCGATCTGGCCCTCGTGGCTCATGCAGTTGTGGAACTCGGCGGGGTCCGCGGCCACGTCGAAGAGTTGCTCGCGGCCGCCGTTGGCCATGAAGATGTATTTCCAGGCGTCTTGCCGGATCATGATCTTGAACTGCGGCGACCCGGGCTCGCCATACATGCCGGTCAGGAACTCACGCGGGGCCGATCTGCCATCCAGCAGCCCCAGCACGTCAATCCCTTCGCGCACCTCCACGGCCGGCCGTCTGCGGCCGGCGGTCGCCGCGGCTGTCGCGATGGCGAACAGATCGGTCAGGCAGACCAGCTCGTCGCGCCGCACGGCGGCCGGCAGCCGGTCGGGCCAGCTCACCAGAAACGGGACGCGGCATGCAGCCTCGAAGAAGCTCTCCTTTTGCCACGCATGATGGTCGCCCAGGTGGTCGCCGTGGTCGGCGAAGAAGCAGATGACGGTGTTGTCGGCATCGCCGCGCGCCTCCACCGCGTCCAGAATGCGGCCCAGGCAGTCGTCAATGTAGCTGATCTCGCCGTAGTAGCGCGCCTTGAGGACGCGCGCATGAGGATCGTTGATCGCCTCGGCCCAGATGAGATGGTTCATCCAGGGGATCTGCTCGTCCATGTAATCCACCGCGCTGTCGCCAACCACGGGGTTCGGCATCCGATCGGGGTCATACATGCGGTTGAAGGGCACGGGCGGCGCGAAAGGCGGGTGCGGCCCGATGAACGAGACAAAGCCGAAGTACGGTCGTCCGTCATCCGCGGCGATCTGCTCGACCGCGCGGTCGGCCGCCCACCGTTCCACCGTCAGCGCGGCCGGCAGCGGGCTGATCTGCGGCATGTAGTACATCTCGGTGCGTTCCCCCATCAGCGCCTCGATGTAGTCGAACTGCGGATGCTCGCGGGCGATCCAGCCCGCATAGGCATCGCGGCGGCGCTGGTCGGCCGTGGCATAAAGCTCCTCGCTGTGCAGGTGTACTTCGTAGCCCAGGTCCTCGTCCCAGCGCGGGGCAGTGTGGAACTTGCCGATGCCGAACGTGCGATAGCCGCGGCTCTGCATAGTGTGCGCCAGGTAGGGCCCGCAACGCCCTTCCATCGTCTCGGCCTGGCCCGCGACGGGCTGCGAGAGGCCGTTAGAAAAGGAGCGCGTGGTCGGCGGCTCGCAGCCGGTGCGAATGGTGTAGCGGGCCGGCACGCACACCGGACAGGTGGAATAGGCGTTGGTGAACGCCGCCCCGCGCTGCGCCAGCCGATCCAGGTGCGGGGTGTAGATCTCTGCGTTGCCCAGCGCGGCGATCGTATCGAAACGCTGCTGGTCGGTCATCACGAAGAGGACGTTGGGTTGGCTCACTCTCACCTCGCGGCCAGATGGAAAAAGAAGAGCGCAGTGCTGCCGTACTGCCGCCGGTCGGCAAGTTCCAGGTTGGTCAAAGTCGGCCCGGTCCACTCTTTGGGAAAGACCTGGACGATGGCCTGGCCGTCCGCGGTCAGCAGCTCTGGCCGGCCGTCCACTGCGGTCAGCGCGGCCAGCCAAAGCCCCTGGTATTGGGGCGGCGCGATGTAGATCACGTCGAACGGCCGCAGATCAGGCCGCGCCAGGTAGGCGAAGGCGTCGCCCGCGATGATCTCCCCGCGGTCGGCCAGCCCGGTCTCTTGCAGATTGCGGCGCAGCGTGAGCAGTGCGCGGCGGTCGCGCTCGCAGAAGACAGCTTCGGCGGCCCCGCGGCTGAGCGCTTCGATGCCGACCGCGCCGGTGCCGCCGAACAAATCCAGATAGCGTCGGCCCGCGATCAGCTCGACGGACGCCAGGATGCTGAACAGGGCGAACTTCACCCGGTCGGCGATGGGGCGGGTGGCGTCGCCGGGCACAGAGCGGAGGGTGCGGCCTTTGGCCGAGCCGGTGATAACGCGCATGGGTGGGTGTCAGGTGTCAGGGATCAGGCGTCAGGCGACCATCAACGCAGGAGCCAACCGAAGAGCCAACGCAGGATCGGCCGGAAGCGGGAAGCTGCCGGCCGAGTTGTCGGCGCAGGAGAACGCGGCCCGGCGTCCGCGGCGACCGGCGGACGACCGGTGAGCAAGAAGGCCGCCAGCGCCGGCCGGCGCCACAGCCCGCGGTCCCAGACCAGCCACGCCAGCAGCGCCAGACCGAGCGATTCGAAGACGAGCAGGATCGGCGTAGTGCGCACGATCTCGAGATACGCGTCGAGCATGGCTGCCGGCTTGCCCACGTGGACCCACGGATGCCAGTAGCCCGCGCCGATGGGATAGAACAGGCTTTCCTGGAAGCCCCACATGCGATCGGCGACCAGGTGGCCCGAAAAGGCCAGGAGATAGGGCGTCAGGGAGCTCCGCCGCCCCGCGGAGAACGGAGCGCCGGCTGGCTGGCGTCGCGACCAGGCCCAGGCAGCCGCCCAAACGGCCAGGTGCAGCCACAGATTGTGGCCCCAGAACAAAGCCGCATCGGTGTTGCGATAGAGGGTCAGCGCCAGCGGCTTGTCCAGCACGTCGGGCGCCAGCGCGGCCAGCGCCATCAGCCGATAGTCCGCATCGAGAAAAAGCCCACGCTTGCGCTGCAACAGATTCAGCGTCGCCCAGGTGACTTCGATGTGTGCAGTGGGAAGCATGGCGGGTGTCAGGAGTCAGAGATCAGAGGTCAGAAGTCACGGGTCAGACTGTACACCGGCGTGTCCACCTCGACCTTAGCCTTAACCTCAGCCTCAACCTCAACCCCGGCGCACCAGCGTGCGGTACACCGGCCTATCCACGCCTCCGAAGCGATGCTTGTAGTCCTCGTCCCCTTGCAGGAAGTCAAAACGGCTGCGGCCCTGGCTGATGGCGTCCTGGATCAGCCGCGCCAGCAACACCCAGCCGGTGCTGAGATGGGGGCTGGCGTCAGGGTCATAGCCTGAGTTGTAGACCAGGATTTCGTTCCGATAGTCGAAACAGAAATAGCTGGCGACAGGCTGGCCCTCGATCTTCAAGAACGAGAGCTGAAGCCAGCCGCGCTCGGCTACTGCGGACGCGATCGCCCGGAAGAAGGCCTGCATCTCGTCGGTCATGAACGTGTCTTTGGCCTGGCTGCTGAGCCGGTGCAGGGTGATGAAGGACTCCAGGGCGGCTGCATCACCGTTGCGCACGATGACCGTTTCGGCGTCCGGCGCCTCGCGTTCCAGGCGGCGCAGCTTGCGGCGGATTTCGTGGCGATCCTTTTTGTTCAGCCGGGCCAGGTAAGCCTCCCAACCGTCCTGGCCCTCTTCTAGTGTGTCCGCGGTCGGCAGATCAACCACCGGACACACGTCTTCGTGGAGCACCTCCACGCACCAGCCCAGGTCGGTCGCCATCTCGGGCAATCGGCTGTGGGACAGCGAGCAGGCCGGCTGGTTGCAGAGATCGAGCAGGTCCCACGTCGGCGCCTCGGGGCCGGCTAACCAGTCAAGGAATGCAGCGTAGACAGCCTCCTCCTGGCCGGCCTCGATGATCAGATCCAGGTAATCGGACACCTCGATGCAGCCGACCACCTGCAGCGACCTCTCGGCGCCGTCCTGCGCCAGGTACAAGGGCGCGATGCCGATCAGCCGTCCTGCGTCGCGCAGGGCCACGATGAAGAGCGGGCCGCGCGGCGCGCCCAGGTAGCGCCACCAGGTCGTCTGCCACTCCCAGGTCAGAAAGATCATGTCGCAACGACTGCGACGCAACAGGTCGTCCCATTCGTCGTGCAAAGCCTCGAAGCCAGATTCATCGCGATAAAGCTTCAGTTCCAATGTCAGCGCCTTTCTCAAGCCGAAGTCCGCAGGTCAGGGGCCGCCGCGAATCACCTGCGGCAGCAAGATCACCATGAACAGGCCCACCACGATCACCACCACGACCACCCACCAGCGTTCGCGCCAGGTGTCCAGGATGCGGCCGAGCAGTTGGTTGCGTGGCGTGGCGCCGGCGACAGCCGCCGAATCAGGAGTAGACGTCGCCTCGGGCCAGCGCAGCGCCGCGACGGTCGCCGTGGGCAGCGGGGTCAACAGCAACGCCATGCGCGTCACCTCTGGCGTGAAGGTCGTGACGGCCGGCGCTGCGCGCGCAACCTGCCCGGTCGCCGTGCCTGTGGGAAAGGCCGCTGGCGGGCATGACCACAGATGGACATCATCCACGAAGAGCGCGGTCTTGCCGGCCAGCCCATCGTTGAAGGCGTTGAAATAGACCGCCACCGTCTGCCCGGCGAAGCCAATCACCTGGGTGCGATACTCGCGCCACGCGCGCTCGTTGGCCAGCGCCGACCACACCCTGACGAGCGGCGCGCCATCGGCTGCCAGCAGCAGCGCCTCTTGCCGATCGGCGCCCGGCGTCGCCTCGGTCCAGGTGTATGCGTGAAACGCCAGATAGATCGGCCGGTCGCCGGTCGGGATCGTCACGAACTGGCGAGCCGATGAGTAGCTCTCTGCGTTGCGATCTTGCGAGCCGAGACGCAGCGCAGCCGCGCCCCCGTGGACCGGCGTGGCGACGACCGCGGCCTCCAGCGCATCCGCGCCCGGAACCCACCAGGCCAGGCCGCCCTCGAAGTCGCCGTTCTTCAACAGATCCTCGCAGCCGGCCGGCAGCGAGACCGTGGGCGTCGGCGTGGGCGCACTGGTTGGCGTCCTGGTCGGCGCCGTGGTCGGGGTCCTGGTCGGACCGGCCGTGGGCGTGGTGGTCGGCGTCCCCGCAACCGTTCCCGTCGGCGTCGGCGCGGCCGTCGGCGGCTGAGTCGGCGTGAGGGTGGCGGTCGGTGCCGCGGTCGCGGTGGATGTCGTCGCCGGACAGGCGATCAGCGAGACATCATCCAGGAACATGCCGGCCGCGCCCCCTGCGCCGTCGTTGTAGACGTTGAAGTAGAGCTGGATCGTGCGTCCACGCCAGGCCGA
>VGOD01000094.1 GCA_016876015.1 Chloroflexota bacterium | reverse complement strand
GCTGCAACCATCGCGAAGTCGCCCTGCGGCGACTACGATAGCCGACGAAGGTCGGCTTTGCGTTGGTTGCAGCGGTTTCCAACCGCCCGACAGCGCTACTCCACTTGCAGCGTCTGCACCACCGGGCTGAGGCCCTCGAGGCCGAAGGCAGCCCTGAACGCGCAGGTGCGACGCACAGGGTTGTGCGTCGCACCTGTCATCGGAGCGATCAATAATGATACCGCGCCTGGAGAAAATCTATGCGATCGTGGCTGACCAGGTAGACAACACGGTGCTCCTCGGTCAGCCGGCGAGACCACACGTCTGCTCCAAGGTGTCTGAGCGGCTCAGGTTTGCCGATCCCGCTGAACGGATCACGCAGAATAGCTTCCACCAGGGTCAACACACGCAACGCGATCTTGCGATCCGCCTTCACCCAATAGCGCAAGTCCTCGCGGAACTCGGGTTGAAAGACTGCCGCGCGTCCGGCTCGGTCAGAGACCGGCCTGAGCGGGGGAACAGGGTCGGCCTTACGCCCTGGAGTCAAGGCCGACCTCGCGGCGCAGCTCTTCCAAAGATTGTGGCGCTACGGTCTGTTGCCGGGCGCGCTCGAGCGCCGCTAGCAGCCGTTCCGCGTTTTTGGGGGAACGCAACAGGTGCGCGGTTTCCGACAGGCTGGCGAACTCGTCGGCGGCGATCAGAACGACATCCTCCGCGCCGCGCCGCCGGATGATCACCGTTTCGCGGTTCGCCGTCACCCGATCGCACAGCGCCGCCAGCCCGCTCCGAGCCTGGGTATAGGTCATCTGGACGGTCATACATCCTCCCTATTCTTTCTTGTACAGGAACACTGTACAGGAAAGCCGGGAAGCTGTCAAGTTAGGGGATCAATCCACCAACCCCTTCTCCCGCAGCAGCGGCCTGGGATCCACCAGGTTCTTCTCCAATAGAGCGGCCTTCTTCGGCAGCCCAAAGGCCAATGCCGCGAGCTGCGTGGCGTAGAGGATCGGCATGGCGAAGCCCAGGTCTTTGATCTGCGCCTGGCGGCCGTCCAGGTTGACGTGGCACAGCGGGCAGACGGTGACGAGGGCATCCGCGCCGCGGGCTTTGGCGTTGCGCAGCACCTTGGCGGTCATCTCGTGAGCCAGGGGGGTCTGGGTCAGGCCCAATGAGCCGCCGCAGCAGTCGGTCTTGTAGTCCCAATCCACGATCTCGGCGCCCAACCGCTGCATCAGATAATCCATATCCATCGGGTATTCAGGATTGGCTGCGGCCGTGATGTCGGCCGGCCGGGTCAGGTAACAGCCGTAGTAGCACGCAACCTTCAACCCCTTGAGCGGCTTCTGTACCTTTGACTCGATCGCGTCCAGCCCGACCTTCTCGGTCAGCGCCTCTACCAGGTGCATGATGCGCACCCGGCCTTGGTACTGGTACCCGATCTCGGCATTGACCTGACGGGCTATCTCGGGGTTGTGCACCATCTCGTGCGCCGCGGTCTTGAAGCGGATGTAGCAGGCCGAACAGGGCGCGGCCGCCTCTGTGAAGCCCATCTGCTCGATGATGGACAAGTTGATCACCGGATACTTCGTGGCCAGGACGTGATCGCTGGAATGGGCCGGGCTGGAGCCGCAGCAAATCCAGCCCGGCGGCTCGACCAGCTCCAGGTCGAGCGCCTCCGCAACCGCCTCCAGGGTCTTGGCGTATTCGGCCGCCGAGGAGTGCAGCGAACAACCAGGATAATAGGCGATCCGGTTCTCGGCCGGCTCCACCGGCCGGACGCGGCCGGGCCTGGGCGGCCGCACCGGCAGCGACACCAGGTTGAGCTTGTTGCGCTTGAACATCTCCAGAGCCAGGTCCATGTCCTTGAACAGGTTGCCGGTCACCAAGTTCAGGCCGGCCATCAAGCCCACTTCGTGGAGGCGGCCCATCAGCCGCACGTCGGCCAGGAAGAGGCGACTGAACTTGTCCACCTCGGGAATGGCCGGGGGCAGGCCGCGGCGGCGAGCTTCGATGCGCAACGCATCCATGATCGCCGCGATGTCAATGCCTTGCGGACAGCGAGTGGTGCAGGTCTGGCAGGAGGCGCATACCCAGATGGTCTTGCTCTCCAACACGCTATCGTCACCCAGTTGCACCGCGCGCAGCACCTGGTTGGGATTCAGATCCATGTGCTCGGCCAACGGGCAGCCGCTGGTGCACTTGACGCACTGGTAGCACAGATATGCGTTCTCGCCGATGTCGTCGGCGATGACCTGGGCCAGGGATTGTCTTGTCGTTACGTCGCGCTTCTCTGCCATGATGAACCTCAGTCGGTAGGTTGGTAGATTGGTAGATTGGGAATCGGCAAATGGGTATCTGAAACCGCCAGTGGTCAACTTGCCCTTCCCCGATCCACCAGCTTACCAATTCGCCAATCTACCCATCAGTTGAACGTCGGTCGCGGCGACAGGCCGGCCCCTTCGACGATGGGCCGCACAGCCTCTTCCCACTCGATCGCCATGATGTGCACGCCGGCCACGCCCTTGATCTGGCGAACCTGCTGAATTTGCTCGATGCACAGCTCAAGGCCGCGCTTTTGCCAGGCTTCGCGGCGGCCCACTTTGTCTTCTTTCGGGATGCCGGCGATGGCTTTCTCCATCTCGTTGACGTAGTATTCGTCCACGATCATGCCCGGCACCTTGTCGCGCATATATCTGGCCGCGCCGCTGCTCTTGAGCGGGCCGATGCCCGCCAGGATGGCGACCTTTTCGTGCAGCCCCATCTCCACGACCTTTTCCATGAAGCGGGCGAAGCGTTCCATGTCGTAGATGAGCTGGGTCTGGATGAAATGCGCGCCGGCCGCGACCTTCTTGGCCAGTCGCAACGGCCGGAATTCGAACGGGTCGCCAAAGGGATTCTCCGCCGCGCCGATGAGCATCGGCATCGCGCCGCCCGTGACCTTATCGCCGCACTGGAACGCGCCGTTGCCCAGGCCGCGAATCATCTGGATCAGTTGGAGCGAATCCACATCATGCACATTCTTGGCAAAGGGATGATTGCCGAAGCTCTGGTGGTCGCCGGTCAAGGCCAGAACATTGCGGATGCCCAACGCGTAAGCGCCGAGCAGGTCGCTCTGCATACTGAGCCGGTTGCGATCACGGCAGGTCATCTGCATGATCGGCTCGAGGCCGTTCTCGACCAGGATGCGCCCCGCAGCAATGCTGGACATGCGCACGATGGCGGTCTGGTTGTCCGTGAGGTTCACGGCATCCACCACGCCCTTCAGGTGTTTGGCCTTGCGCTCGATGTCTTCGCGCCTCCACCCCTGCGGCGGCCCCAACTCGCCGGTGACGACGAACTGGCCGGAACGGAGGACCTTCTCCAGGTTGCTGCCGACGTTATAACCATTCGATGCGGGGGACGTTCCGCTGGCGCCGGGTTGGGTCATGCTTCACCTCGTTCCTTCTTATTCCACGTCTTCCAGCGCGCGCAGATCCTCGCGGATGATCCGCCGCGGGCCGCCATCGCGACTGGTGGTCCAGTTCTTGGGCGGCTGAACCTGCAGCAGCCGTTCGAGTTGGCCGCGCGCGGCCATGCGATCGTAGATCAGTTGCCAGGCGCACTGAGTTTCGGAGCTGACTTCGCACTTGCCGCGCTGCGAGCCGCCGCAGGGGCCGTTGAGCAATTGCTTGGAGCAGCGCGCGATGGGACAGATGCCACCCGTGATCCCCAGGATGCAGTCGCCGCAAGCCTGGCAGCGTTCCTCGAACACGCCGTGCTCCACGGGCATGCCCAAGAAGGTCGTGTTGAGACCAGGCATAACAGGCTTGTTCGGGAAGCGCTCGGCCAGCGCCTGCACGCCGATGCCGCAGCCCAGGCTGAGCACCAGGTCGTATTCGTCGAGCCTGGCGGTCAGCGGGTCAATGTACTCCCACTCGCACTGGCGCTGAATCGTCGCCTCGTCGAATTGCTTGGGGTGACCGTCAATCTTGGCGGCCATGCGCAGTGAGGAGGCCAGAATGCCAACCTCCTTGGCGCCGCCGGCGAAGGCGACAGTGACGCACGTGCCGCAACCGACGACCAGCACCCTTTGTGCGTCGGCCACCAGCTTCTTGATCTCGTCCAACGGTTTCTGTGCAGCTACGATCATGTGTTCCTCTCCTGGGTGTAGCGCAACGGACTTGGTCCCAGTTTTTTTACTCTTTCCGTCATCGCGGTCATGGCGACGGCGAATTGGCCGCCCATCGCCGAGGAGATGTTGAGCATCTGGACGCGCTCCTCCTCGAAACCGATCTCCTTGAGCAGCTTGCGAATATACTCGATCCTGCGGCGGGCATTGAGATTACCAGACTGGTAATGACAATCGCCCTCCAGTCAGCCAGCTACCACCACCCCATCGGCGCCGTCCTCGAACGCGTGTAAGATGTGCAGCGTGTCCACCCGGCCCGAACAAGGCAGCTCCATCACCTTGACCGCGGTCGGGTATTTGAGCCGTAACGCGCCCGCAAGATCGGCCGCGGCATAGGCGCAGTGATGACAGGCAAAAGCAATGATTTGGGGTTCAAAGGATTCAGAGCCGCTCATGATCATCCTTTCACATCAAACAAACAACGCATCCAGCTTCTTGAGTATCTGGGCATCGCGATAGTGCAGCAGCTCGATGGCTTTCGCCGGGCACTCGGCGACGCAGGAGCCGCAGCCGTGACAGATGGCTGGCTCGATGAAGGCTGCGCCGATGATGCCGCCGACGCCGGTGAAGTCGGCGCTGATGCTCGGCACATCGTAGGGGCAGATGCGCACGCACGTCAGGCAACCGACGCACAGCTCGGCATTGACGCGCGCGATCATCGCGCTGGTGGTGATCGTGTCCCTGGACAGGATCAGCGCCGCACGCGCTGCCGCGGCCTGGGCCTGGACGATCGTCTCGTCCGCCAATTTCGGGTAATGGGCCATTCCGGCCATATAGACGCCCGCGGACGAGAAGTCCACCGGCCGCAGCTTGACGTGCGCCTCCAGGAAGAACCCATCCAGGTCCACCGAGACCTTCAGGCGAGTCGCCAGCTCTTTCGCGTCCGCCGGCGGCACGATCGGCATACTGAGGGCCAGCAGGTCGGGGGAGAACGTCATCGGTTTGCCCAGCCGCGGCTCCCAAATCCGCACCGTCAGCCGGCCATCCTCCCCGATCGTAACCTGCGGCTTGCGGTCGAACTCGTAGTGGATGAACAGGATGCCCTGCGCCCGCGCCTCGGTGTACAGCCGTTCCTGGAACCCATAGGTTCGCAGGTCGCGATAGAGCACGACGATCTGCGCCTGCGGGTTGAGCTCCTTGAGCCTGAGCGCGTTCTTCAGCGCCTGGGCGCAGCAGATGCGGCTGCAATACTTCTCGGACGGCGCGCCCGCGCACTGGAGCATGACGACGGTGGAGGGGAGGTCGGTAGATTGGGAATTGGTAGATTGGGCGGCCGCCCAGTCTCCCAATTTACCAGTCTCCCAGTTTACCAATCTACCATCCACCAGTCCACCAAGCCGCTCCTCGAATTCCCCCTGCGTGACGATGCGCGGGTCCGAGCCGTACCCGTATTCGTCCCCCTTGTACTCGACGGCGCCGGTGGCGACGATGGCGACGCCATGCTTGACCTCGAAGGGTAGGCGGCCATTGCGCAGGGTAGACGTGAAGTTGCCCTTGAACCCGGTCGTCGCCGCTAGCTCGGTGTTCAGGTGTACGTGAATGCGCGGGTGGCGCGTGACGCGGTCAACCAGGTCGGCCAGAAACACCTGCGGGGAACTGGAGGCTGGACCTCGGATAGCGTCTGTTGGCTCCAACCTACCAATACCCGAATCCACCAATTTACCAGTTTCCCAATCTACCAGATACCGCACCTTGCGCAGATTGCCGCCCAAGGCCGCGGTGCGCTCGACCAGGTGCACCGGAAAGCCCTGCTCTGCCAGGTTGAGCGCCGCAGTCATGCCCGCCAGCCCGCCGCCGATCACCAGCGCGGCCTTCTCCACCGGCACCTCTCGGGTGTGCAGCGGCTCCAGCTCGGCCGCGCGCGCCACCGCCATGCGCACCAGATCTTTGGCCTTGCGCGTGGCAGCCGGCCGATCCTCCGAGTGCACCCACGAGCATTGGTTACGGATGTTAGCCATCTCGAACAGGTGCTCATTCAGTCCCGCAGCCCGGATGCAGCCCTGGAACAGCGGCTCATGCGTCAACGGCGTGCAACTGGCGACCACCACACGGTTCAGCCCCAGGTCTCGCACCTGCTCGGTGATGTGGCGGATGCTGTCCTGCGAGCAGGTGTAGAGATTGTGCTCGGCATGGATGACGTTCGGCAGTGAACGGGCATATTCCGCGACGTCGGGCACATCCACGAAACCGCCGATGTTGCTGCCGCAGTGGCACACGAAGACGCCGACCTTTGGCTCCTCCGAGGCGATGTCGCGTTCCGGCGGGTACGCGATCTTGCGGGTCAGGGTGTGACGCGCCGGGGCCAGCAGCTCGCCAACGGCCGCCGCGGCGCCGCTCGCCTCCACCACCGATTCGGGGATGTCCTTTGGACTGCGGAACGGTCCGATGGCGTAGACGCCCGGCCGGGAGCTGAGCAAGGGCTGCAGCGCCGAAGTGCGCGCGAATCCATGCTGATCTACCGCGACCCCCACCGTCTCTGCCAATTGGCGCACCCCCGCCGCGATCTCCATGCCCACGGAGAGCACGACCAGGTCGAATTCCTCCTCGTGAAGCGTGAGGCGTGAGGCGTGAAGCGCAGCGCCAACAGGGTCTTCTGATTTGCTATTTGCTATCTGCACTTCGCTATCTGCAACGGCATCGGCCGCATAGCGCACGATCAGCTTGTCGTTCGCCGGATTCTCTTTCACGGCCGAGATGCGACAGCGAGTATATTGGATGCCGTACTTCTGTTGCGCTCGCCGGTAGTATTCCTCGTAGCCCTTGCTGAACGCGCGCATGTCCATCATGAACACGTGGACCTGAGTGTCTGGCTCGTGCTCGATGGCCATGATCGCTTCTTTGGTGGCATACATACAGCAGACCGATGAGCAGTAGTCGTGCTCCTGGTCGCGCGAGCCGACGCACTGGAGGAAGGCGATCTTCTTGGCGGGCTGGTGGTCCGAGGGCCGAACGACGTGCCCGAAGGTTGGGCCGCTGGCGCTCAGCAGACGCTCGAACTGCAGCGCGGTTACCACGTTGGGATAGCGGCCCCAGCCATACTCGCCAGCCCTCTCGGCCTGAAACGTCTCGAAGCCGGGGGCCATGATCACCGCGCCCACAGCGAGCTTGCGCTGCGTCGCCACCATGTCATGGTTGATCGCATCCACGCCGCATTTGTACCAACAGCTCAGACATTCGGAGCATACGCCGCACGCCAGGCAGCGCGCGGCTTCGGCCTGGGCCTGCTCGTCGGTGTAGCCTTTCTCGACCTCGACAAAGCTGCCCACCCGTTCCTCCACGCGCAGTTCAGGCATCGGCACGCGGGGGGCGGGCTTGATCTCGCCCTTACGCCGCCGCTGGGCGATCTCGGCCGGGGTCAGCTTGACCACCGGCAGCTCCGGCTTGGGCGGCGCCTCCAGGTACTCGCCAGCCAGATAGCGGTGGATGCTCTCGGCGGCCTTGTGGCCGCTGGCCACCGCCTCGATGACGAAGGCCGTGCCCGATACCGAATCGCCTGCGGCGAACACGCCTGCCCGCGTCGCGGCCAGGGTGTTCGGGTTGACGGCGATTGTACGGCGGCGGGTCAGCCCCACGCCCGCATCCGCGGGGATGAACGCCAGACCAGCCCGCTGACCCACCGAGAAGATGACGACGTCGCTCGCCAGCACGTGTTCGGAATCGGGGACCCGTTCCAGCTCCAGCCGGCCCATCGCGTCGAAGGAGAAGGAGGCGACGCTGGCGCACTTGACGCCGGCCACTCTGCCATTGCCGTCGGACACGACCTCTAGAAAAGTGCGTGAGGGATAGATCGTGATCCCTTCGGCTTCGCAGGCCGCCACTTCCCAGGCATGACACGGCATCTTGTCCTTCGACTCCAGGCAGGCCAAACTCACCTGTGCGCCCAGGCGAATGGCCGTGCGCGCCACATCCACGGCCACATTGCCGCCGCCTAACACCAGCACGCGCTTCCCGCGCAGATCGGGCGCGTTGCCCAGGCGCACATCGCGCAGGAAAACGGTGTTGATCAGCACGCCGTCCAGATCGGCGCCGGGGATCGGTAGCCGAATCCCCTCGTGCGCGCCGACCGAGATCAACACGGACTTGAACCCCGCATCGAAGAGATCGTCCAGGTTGTTCACCTGGGTGTTCAGGCGGATTTCGACGCCCAGGTCCGCGATATCCTGCACCTCGCGATCCACGATCCAGGTGGGCAGGCGGTGTTCGGGCACGCCGACGCGCAACATGCCGCCGGCGACCGGCAACGCCTCGAAGACCGTGACGGGATAACCCAACTTGCAGAGGTCTTGCGCGGCGGTCAGGCCGCACGGACCAGAGCCGATGATCGCCACCCGCTGGTCGGGATGTTTGACTTCGCAACGGACCACCGGCGGCCGCGGCTCGGCGTAGACCTTATCGGTGACGAACCGCTTGAGCGCATGGATGTTGATGGGGTCATCTACCAGGTTGCGATTGCACGCCTCCTCGCAGCGATGGTTGCAGATGCGGCCGCAGATGCCGGGGAACGGATTATCCTCTTTGATGACGCGCAGCGCGTCGTGATAGCGGCCCTCGCGGATCAGCGCGATATAGCCCTGGGCGCGTTGATGCGAAGGACAGGCGTCGCGGCAGGGTGCGATGCCGCGCTTCTCGATGGCGTAGGCATTGGGCGCGGCCTGGGGATAGAGCTTGTGCGCGGCGCGCTGTACCGCCAGCCCCTCGTCGAAGCGGCCGGGGATGATCACCGGGCAGACCTGGGCGCACTCACCGCAGCCGGTGCATTTGGTCACGTCAATGTAGCGCGGATTGGTGCGCACGGTCGCAGTGAAGCGGCCGGCCGCGCCGTCCAGCCTGAGCAGCTCGCTATCGGTCAGCAGCTCGATGTTGAGGTGCGCGGCGGTCTCGACCAGCTTGGGACTGATCGTGCACATGGCGCAGTCATTGGTCGGGAAGGTTTTGTCGAGCTGGGCCATGTGCCCGCCGATGGCCGACTTCTTCTCGACCAGGTACACCTTGAAGCCGCTCTCGGCCAGGTCCAGGCTGGCCTGCATTCCCGCGATGCCGCCGCCGACCACCATCACCGCGCCGACGGTATTCTCTGTCTCCCCACGACCGTTACCAGGCATGTTATCTCCCATGCGATTGAAGCGCCAGCCTGTCATCAGGCGTCTATCCAAGCTTTACGGGACCGCGGCCGCGCCCTTCTCTTGGGACGCGCAAAGAAGCGGACGCGCTCGCTGGCAGAGAGGCCCTTCAGAGTGTCATCCATCCTCTCTAACTCGCTCCTGCATCGAATTCGATCTCAGGCTCCTCCGGTATTCTTCCGTTATGCCAGGTCTCGACTCGCCGCCGCACAGAGAGCCTGGTTAAGTCCCTGTAGCGAATCAGCAATCGCCTCTTTCTTGGTGCGCCCGCAGGAAGCCACATCTAACTCCACGCATAGAGAGGCGAATTGGTTCCCCTCTTTCTTGACCAGGCAAGTAAACGTTGGCATCACTACCCTCCCATCGCCTGCACAACCGAGAATTGAGGCGTAGTCACCCCTGTTTCAGGTCCCCAACCGCTGTTTGCTTTCCCGCAGCGGGCTTGGCCCCAGTTCGCGTATCCTCTCTGTCATCTCCTGCGCGGTGTTGGCAAAGCTCTGACCCATGCCGCCTGACACGAAATACATCTCCAGCCGCTGCCCGCCGATGCCAATCTGATCGAGCAGCTCCTTGACCGCCTTCACGCGCACGCGCGCGCGCTCGTTGCCGCGCACGTGATGGCAGTTGCCGATCGGACAGCCGACGACGTACACCCCATCAGCGCCGTGCTCGAAGGCGTTCAGGATGTACTGGATGTCGGTCTTGCCGGTGCACGGCATCTTCACCACTTTGACGTTGGCGGGGTATTGGATGTGCAACGCGCCTGCGGTGTCTGCGGCCATATCCGCGCAATAGATGCACATGAATGCCGTGATTTCAGGTTCGAAGCCGTGATCGCCGTTGTCGCTCATAGTTGCCTTTTCACGCCGCCCACGCGCCCAGCGCATCGCCCATCAACTGCGCGTCCAGGTAGGCGACGAGCTGAATCGCTTTCGCCGGGCACTCGGCCGTGCAAGTGCCGCAGCCCTGGCACAGAGCCGGCTCGATGTGCGCGGCCCCGACGATGCCGCCCACGCCGATGAATTCGTCGCGCACCTTCGGAATCGAAAAGGGACAGGTGCGCACGCACGTCAGACACCCGACGCATTTGTTCTGCTCCACCACGGCGATCGGGCCGCCGTAGTAGAGTGGCTCCTTGGCCAGCAAAGTAATGGCCCGTCCCGCCGCAGCCTGGGCATTGATGATCGCTTCTTCGATGAACTTCGGATACTGGGCCATGCCGGCCATGAAGATGCCTTCGGCCATGAAGTCCATCGGTCGCATCTTCAGATGGGCTTCCTGGAAAAAGCCCTCGGCCGAAAGCGGCACGTCGAGCGTCTTCGCCAGCTCGCGCGCGCCCGGCGAAGGAATGATGGCCATGCTCAACGCCACCAGATCGGGCGTCAGCACCAGCTCACGGCCAAAAGCCTGCTCCCAGGCCCGCACCTCCAGCCGGCCGTCCGCGCCGCGGCTGACCTGCGGGACGTGATCCTCATCGTAGCGCAAAAAGATGACCCCGCGACGCCGCGCTTCGGTATAGAACTGCTCCCGGAAGCCGTAGGTGATCATGTCTTTGTACAAAACGAACACCTGACAACCCGGATTGAGCATCTTTACCCGCAACGCGTTCTTCATCGTGTTGGTGCAACAGATGCGGCTGCAATAGTCCACGTCTGTCGGCGGATGCACGCATTGGATCATGACCACCTGCTTACACCGGGCGATCTCTTCGGGCCGGTGGACGATGATCTCCTCCAGGTCGAGCTGGGTAACCACGCGCTTGTCCTGGCCCAACAGATAGACATCCCCGCGCCACTCCTCGCCGCCGGTGGCGACGATCGTCACCGCGTGGCGCACCTCGGTTTCGATAGGCTGTGCGCCGCCGCGGGTGACGATCACGGAACGGAAGTCGCCGGCGCGGCCGGTGTGCGCCTGCACCTCGCTGCGCGTGAGCACCTCGATGCGTTGGTGTCCACGCACCCGGTTCACCAAGTCGCGGAGCAGACGCTGCGGGTTTTGTCCCTCGGCCACGTAGAAGATATGGCGCAAGTTGCCGCCCAGTTGCGCGGCGCGTTCCACCAGGGTGGCGTCGTAGCCCGCGTCGGCGATCGAAAGCGCAGCTTGCAGGCCAGCGACGCCGCCGCCGATGACCAAAGCGCGCCGCGTGGGCGCGACACTCGCCTTGTGCACCGGCTGGCTATGGCCCGCGCGGTGAACCGCGATGCGCACCAACTCCTTGGCCTTGCGCGTCGCCAGGGCAGGCTGCCCTTCGTGTACCCAGGCGCACTGCTCGCGGATATTGGTCATCGCCAATAGATAGGGATTCAGGCCAGCTTGGCGCACCACGCGCTGGAACAGCGACTCATTAGTGCGCGGACTGCAACCGGCAACCACGACGCGATTCAGGCGTAGTTCCTCGATGCTCTGCCGCATCCGGCTCAGATCAGGATCCATGCACCCGAAGGCCAGGCGTTCGGCGTGCACCACGCCTGGTAGACCAGCGGCAAAGCGCACGACATCGGACGTGTCCACTGCGCCGTCCAGCGTGGGCTCGCACTGGCAGATAAAGACGCCCACGCGCAGAGGCTCGCCGCTCACCTCTCGTTCGGCCGGAAACTCATCTCCGCGGGCCAGGAAGGGATATTCGCGGCTGGAGGCGCTGCGCCCCAATTGGCCCGACATCAGGCGCATCACATCGCCGGCCGCGCCGACCGCGTCCAGGAAGGTCTCGGCGATCTCCTTTGGCGAGAGGAAAGTGCCCGCCACATAGACTCCCGGCGCGCTCGTTTCCAGCGGCGTGAACTTGTCGGTTTGACAGAAGCCGTACTGGTTCAGCTCGATGCCCAGCTCAGCGGACAATTGCTTCGCCGAGCGTGGAGGTACAGTGCCGAGCGACAGCACCACCATGTCGAAGCGGTCCTCGACGATCTCGCCAGCCTGGTCCGGGTAACGCAGAATCAGATCGCAGGTCTCCGGGTCCTCTTTGATAGATGAGATGCGGGCGCGAGTGTACTGGACGCCGCGTTTCTTGCGGGCCGTCTCGTAATAGGCGTTGAACTCTTTGTTGAAGGCGCGTTCGTCCATCATGAAGATTTGGGCGTGTACGCCAGGCAGCCGGTCTTTAGCGATCATCGCCTCTTTGGTGGCGTACATGCAGCAGATAGAAGAACAGTACGGATGCTTTTGGTCGCGCGAGCCGACGCACTGGAGCCAGGCGATACGCTGCGGCTTCTTGCCATCCGATGGCCGCAAGACGATGCCCTCGGTGGGACCCGAACGACTGGCCAGGCGCTCGTACTGCATGCTATGGATCACATTCAGATAGCGGCCATAGCCCAACTCTTCGTACTCGGCCGCATCGGATAGATTGTAGCCCAGGGCCATGATGATGGCGCCGACGCGCACCTGCGACTCGTGGGGCTGTTCATCCAGGTCAATGCACTGCGTTGGGCAGACCGCAACGCACCGCTCACAGTCGTCGCAATACGGACCGCGATCAATGATATAAGCATTCGGTATCGAACGAACCGCCAGCTTGTACGCAGCTTTCCGGGTGGTCAATTCCATCTCGAAGCTGCTGGGCAGTCTGACTGGGCAGACGATAGCGCACAGATCGCAACTGATACACCGCTCCGGGTTCACATGGCGCGGCTCATGGCGCAACGTAACGCTGAAATCGCCGGCCTGACCCTCGACCGCGATGACGTTGGTCTGCGTCAGGAGGTGGATGTTGGGATGGAGATTTCGGTCCTGGAATGCGGGCGAGATGGCCGGCCGGGTGCAGCCGTAACCGTGGTCCGAAGTACCGCGGCACAAGACGCAATCATGCGTGGGGAACATATAGCCAAGCTGAGCCACGCGGCCGCCCAACGCCGGCCCCGATTCGACCAGATAGACCGTCAGCCCAGCCTCGGCCAGGTCCACGGTCGCGCGCATACCGGCCACGCCGCCGCCGATGACCATTACGCGGCCAGCGCCATGCCCGTCGCTTCCTGCGCTCGGCGGATCCGAGATTGGTGATACAACCATGAAGTTCTTTCCCCCTGAGTCCGGCGTTGTGTGCCGATGGTTGCAGAATTCTAGCACCTGGGCGGACCAGTGTGTATGATGCCCGTCACCTGGCTGCCCGAAACGGCTGCCGCCAGTCGAAAGGATTCTATTGGCGCACCCCGATCCACAGCACGCTTCGCCCTCGCGACAAGCGACCGGCGCTTTCCGAAGCGCCGGTCGCTTGCCGATGCCTGGCTGCAGCATCTTCTCGATGACCTGGGGCCGCTCAAGGCGGATCACGGATCCGCCGCTCGCCCCTACCCGCGAATCAACTCTGAATACACCCTTTCGAGAAGATACTGGCTGTGCTCCCTCACGCCAGCCCGTGCTGGATCTTGAACGCGCGCACCGTGTTGGTAAGCAGCATGGCGATGGTCATCGGGCCAACGCCGCCAGGGACAGGCGTGATGTATCCGGCGACTTCGGCCGCCTCGCCGAAGGCAACGTCGCCCACCAGGCGCGCACCGCTCTTGCGGCTGGGATCCGCGATCCGGTTGATGCCGACGTCAATCACCGCCGCGCCAGGCTTGATCCACGCGCCCTTGACGAACTCTGGCCTGCCGATGGCTGCCACGACGATGTCAGCCTGGCGCACCTTGTCAGGCAGGTCGCGCGTCTTGCTGTGACAGATCGTCACGGTGGCATCCGCGTTGTTGAGCAGCGCAGCCACCGGGATGCCGACGATGTTGCTGCGGCCGACGACGACCGCATCGGCGCCGGCGATGGCGATGCCAGAGCGAACCAGCAGCTCGATGCAGCCGTTTGGCGTGCAGGGGATGAACTGAGGGATACGGCCCTTCATTACGAGCTGGCCGATGTTCATCGGGTGGAAGCCGTCCACGTCTTTGTTCAGACTGATCAGGTCTAGCACCGCTTGCTCGTTCAAACCCTTGGGCAACGGCAATTGCACCAGAATGCCGTTGACGTTCGGGTCTGCATTGAGCTGGCGCACCAGGTCCTCCACCTCGGTCTGCGTGGCTGTGGCCGGCAGGCGATGGGTGATCGAGCCCATCCCGGCTTCTTCGCACGCCCTACCCTTCGAGCTGACATAGGTCTGTGAGGCGGGGTTGTCGCCTACCAGCACGGCAGCCAGGGTTGGCGTCATGCCGGTCTTGGCAACCAGTGCGGCAGTCTCCTCGGCGGCTTCACGCCGCACGGCCTCTGCGATGGCTTTTCCGTCAATGAGTTTCGCGGGCATGAGATGTCCCTTTCTGCTGTATGTGTTGCATGAGAAGTACGCAATACGCAATACGCCCTACGTTGCGGCCCACTCGGTCTGTATCAGATACTCATAGGCGTTCAGCGCCGCCTTGGCGCCCTCGCCGATCGCGATCACCACCTGCTCGGCCGGTAGATTCGTGACATCGCCTGCCGCGAAGAGGCCGGGCACATTGGTCTCGGTGCTGCAATTGACGATCACGCGGTTCTCGTGATCCAGCTCCACCCAACCCCTGACGAGCTCGCTGTGCGGCTTCAGGCCCAACTCCACGAAGATAGCATCCACACCCAACGTGCGCAGCTCGCCGGACCGCGACCTGACAACCAACTGGCGGGCAAACGTGTCGCCTTCGACCGCGGCTGGCTCCCACTCCTTGAGCAGGGTCACGTGGGCTGTGTCCCGCAACCGGCGGCCCAACGGGCTGTCCAACTCGCCGCCAGAGGGGGCGACCCAGTAGAGTTGCTTGACGATCTGCGCCAGCTCGCCGCCGCTGCGCAGGGCCAACGCGCCGTCGCCGATCAGCGCGACCGTCTTGTCAATGTACAGCGGCGCGTAGCTCACCGTCGAGTACGCCACCCCGCGCAGGAAGAAACGATCGGCGCCCGGCGCACTCAGGCGCGTAGCATCGGCGCCGGTGGCCAGGATCACGGTCCGCGCTTCCAGATGCGTGCCGCTGGAAGTCGTCGCAGCAAAAGACTTGCCAACGCGCTCCAGTTTGACCACTGTTTCCAGGATGCGCGCAAAATCGAGGTACTCGATCTCGTCACGAAAACGATGGACCAGGTCGGCGCCGTTGATGACCTGGTGGATGTCCATCGTCTCCACGTGCATGCGCGCCAGCGCCTTGCCGCCCAAATCTGGACTGACCAGCACGCAATTGAGGCGCTTGCGAATCGCATAGACAGCCGCGGTCAGACCAGCCGGACCACCGCCGATAATGAGCAGGTCGTACATGGTGTGACTCCTGTGGGGGAAAAGGGAGACAAGGAAACAAGGAAACAAGGAAACAAGGAAACAAGTAGACAAGGAAACAAGTAGACAAGGATGGCTCATGTAGAAGAACTCTTGTCTACTTCGTCCTTGTCTACTTCGTCCTTGTCTACTTCGTCCTTGTCTACTTCGTCCTTGTCTACTTCGTCCTTGTCTACTTCGTCCTTGTCTACTTCGTCCTTGTCTACTTCGTCCTTGTCTACTTCGTCCTTGTCTACTTCTTCCTTGTCTACTTCGTCCTTGTCTACTTCGTCCTTGTCTACTTCGTCCTTGTCTACTTCGTCCTTGTCTACTTCGTCCTTGTCTACTTGTCTACTCGTTTCCTGGCGGCTCAGCGATCAATCCCGTCTCCATCATCGTTTCGGTGATCTTGCGCGCGCGCTGGATGATGGCAGAGGCTTGCTTCCGCAGCGCCTCCGCCGACAGCGTCAGGCGCGCCAGTCCTTGCTCTTGCGCCTTCATACCGACCGCCACAGCCTCTTGGACAAAAACCTCCCATTCGATCATCGTTGGCAAGATGCACTCAGGGTTCTGACCGCCGTCGGGCGCGGCCGCGGCCAACGCCTCAGCGGCCGCAATGCACATCTCATCGGTGATGGTCTTTGCGCGCACGTCCAGCGTGCCCCGAAAGATGCCCGGAAAGCCCAAGGAGTTGTTGACCTGGTTCGGGAAGTCAGAACGGCCAGTGGCGACGATCGCGGCGCCCGCCCCCGCCGCCTCCCAGGGCCAGATTTCTGGCACCGGGTTGGCGCAGGCAAAGACGATGGCATCCGAGGCCATCTGGGCCACCCACTCTGGCTTGATAATGCCCGGCCCTGGCGTGCACAGCGCCACGCAGACATCGGCGCCCACGAGCGCCTCGGCAATACCGCCTTTACGGCCCTCACGATTGGTGGTCTGGCACAGCCGCCATTTGTCCACGAATTCGGCGCGGCGCATGAAGATGTCATGGCGTTCGCGGTGCAGAATGCCCTGGCTATCCACGACTATACATTTGGACGGATCGGCGCCGGTTTTGAAGCACAGACGCGTGATCGCCACGTTGGATGCGCCAGAGCCGATGAAGGCGATCCTCACCTCACTGATCGGCTTGCGGACGATCTTGAGCGCGTTGAGCAGCCCGGCCACGGTCACACATGCGGTACCCTGTTGGTCATCGTGCCAAACCGGGATTTCGGCGCGCTCGCGCAGCGTGTCCAGCACCCGGAAACATTTGGGCTGGGCGATATCTTCCAGGTTGATGCCCCCAAAAGAGGGCTGCACGATGAGCACAGTGCGGATGATCTCGTCGGGGTCTTTCGTGTCGAGTGTGATCGGCACAGAGTCTACCCCGGCCAGCCATTTATACAGGAGCGCCTTGCCCTCCATCACCGGCAGCCCGGCCTTTGGGCCGATGTCGCCCAATCCCAACACGCGGCTGCCGTCCGAGATCACCGCTACCGTGTTCCATTTGTTCGTGTGCTCATAGACCAGTTGGGGGTCCTTCTGAATGGCCCGACAGGGCGCAGCGACCCCGGGTGTATACCAGATGGCAAAGTCATCAATCGAGCGGATGCACCCTTTCGGCATCATCTCGATCTTGCCGCGATAGAACGGGTGCAACTGCATCGCGTCGGCCGAAGGCTTGTGCGCCTTTGCCAGCAGTTCTTGCACGTTGAGGACTTCCTTGACCTCTAGCATGACGCGCCTCCTTGCGCGGGGTGGGGGTTGGGAGATTGGTAAATTGGTAGATTGGGATTTGGTACCTGCCAATCCACCAACCCACCAATCTACCAACTTACCAATCTACCGCCAACCGACCTACACCCTCAGATACGAGTCCGCGTAAATCACCTTATTCAGAAGGATCTGCACAGTTTTCCAGATCGCGACCTGCTCGGGATCGGTCATATCCACGGCCGCAGGGCTGAGCTCTTCTTGGGCGGCGACCGCATCGTGCAGAGCCAACAGCAGCCGGCCCACCGCCGTGCTCTCATCGCGCTGCTCCACGATCTGGATGAACTCGTTTTGCTTGTGGTCAAGAGGATCGGCGATCATCGTGTCCAGGCCCGCGCCCATGAGCATGACGCAGTAGACGCGATTGATCAGCGGCCGCATCTCGTGGGGCACCGCGTTGGAGACATTGCTGAGGCCCACCTGCACCCCTGCGCCTGTCACCAGGAGGGTGCGCACGGCTTCGACGCACTCAGGGACGTATTGTTGACAGCCGCTGACAGTAAGCGCCAGCGGATCAATCATCAGGTCGGTCAGCGGCAGGCCAACCTCTTCGCAACGCGGGATCAGCTTCTCCAGCGCGATATTCACGCGGGCGTCCGCGGCGACTGGGATGCCTTCACTCTCCATGGTGAGGGCGATAAGCTTGGTGTTGTACTTCTTGGCGACCAGCGGCACCTTCTCCAGCCGCTCAGGCTCGGCCGACGTGGAGTTGATGATCGGCTGCTGCTTGATGATCTCGCAGGCAGCTTCGATGGCGCCCAGGTTGGTAGTGTCCAGGCTGAGGGGCGCGTCCACCACTTCTTGCACCGCGCCCACCAGCCACGGCAAGATCTCGTGGCCCAGCTTCTTCTGCGGGCCGATGTTCAGATCAATGGCCCACGCGCCGGCCTCGACCTGCTTCACCGCCAGGTCTTGGAAGAAGCGACGGTCGCGATTCGCCAGGGCCTCCTTCACCTTGGACGACAGGATATGGATGTTTTCACCGATGATCTTCATGCTTTTCCTCCGTTTGCGGATGGGGTATACACGAAACCTTGTCCGGCTGAAGCAGCGATGCTCAGCCGGCAAACTCGATTTGCAGCTCTCGCAGATTGATGATCGCGCCGGCCCGGGTCAGAAAATCCATGCCCAAGATGCCGTTGATCTCGAAGCCGTAGTCCATGCCGCCAATCTGAATCGGAAATGCGGGCAGCTTTTGGTCACCAACCTGAAGATAATCCAATTGACGTTCGAACACCGTTTCGATACCACCAACTCCACTGATGGTGTGCACCAGGTCAATTGGCTGCGGAGCGATATTGATCGCTGCAACTACGTCGCCCGCCAAAATCGTCCGTTCTGAGCCGGTGTCCACGAGCACCCTGGTTGCCATCATAAGAGCGCCCTGATATGCCACGGTCACGGCCACGAATGCAAGCGAGCCATCAAGCTCTAACTGCATCGGCCCTCCGAATACCCAACCACCGGATTTCCCGAATGTCCAATGCCTCGCGACTGGTGTGGAGGAAATAGAACTCGCGCTGTGGGAACTGTTGGTGCAGCCGCCGATAGCACTGGAAGGCGGCGCTGCCGTCGGAGCATAATTCGACCACCGCTAACCGATCCGGCACGCGCTGTCTGTCCGAGGTCGTGTGCGCTTCCAATGCCTCAACGATGAGCCATTGGTCAGGGTGTGCGCGTCGAATTTCAGCCCACTGCATCTTGTCCTCCAGGCTAGATCACCCGTCAAGCTTGATCAGGGGGTGGCGCAGGTCCCAGAATTGGCCGCGCGACCCTGCGCCCTGGTCTTTTTTCCGCTTTAGCTTTATATCGTGCATACTCAGCGAAATCTTCGGGGTCCAAACTGCAACCACCAAAGTCATACTCGTCGAACACCGTCTCGACCACCGCATAAGGCGGCCCGGCATACCAACTCGGGTCATCCTTGTCGAGCTTGATCGCGACGATGACGCGCGTGCCGATATCGGTACAGCGCCACTTGCCGGAGCCGGTGTAGAACTCCAGGCCGATGTGAAAGTCGTTCTTGATCATTGGCGGTCGCCTGGCTCTTCGGACAACACCTCAACTTGCATAGCTCAACGCCTCTTGCGCTTCTTTCCGCACGACATACGCCCGGTCCCACTCGAAGCGTTCATCTTTGCCCAAGATGCGTCGCAAGATCGCAGCCAGTTCCCAACGCTCCCGGCCGTTGAGGTGACCATACCTGGCGAGCTTGCCCAGGCTGCGCACCGCCTTGGCGCGCACGCCTGCGCTGAAGTCGCCCAGGTTCGCCTGGAGCGCCTCCTGAAAGGCCAGGCGCAGACCCTCTGCCAACCCTCCGGCGGGAATGGCTTCGGCGAATTTGCCGAGCGCCCGGGTGGCGGTGTCGCGCAGCTCCAGATCGGCCGAGCGCGCGGCGGCCACCGCCAGGGGCGCAGCCTTCACGATCTCCGGGGCCTTGATCTTGCCCAGGGCGTACAACAAGAAGGCGCGGCACGAGGGATCAGGGCAGGTGGATTCATACTCGGCGATCAGCGGATCAACGGCTTTGGCGCCCATCCAGCCCAGCGCGGACGCAATCGCCATCTGCGCCTTGACGTCCCCCATCTCCAGGTTCTGGATCAAAGGCGGGATGACCGCTTCGCCCAGCCCGGCGACGACCATGATCGCCTCTTCGATCACCGGGATGTGCTCCGGGTGGTCGAGCGGGTCAATATAGAAGAGCGGCAGGATGACCTCACACAGCCGCTCGCAGCCCTGGGGATCAGCCCCTGGCGCCGCGGCTTTGACCAGCTCCAGGCCACGGTGGAGGTCGGCCGGATCGTGGCTGGCAAGGAGCGTGCTGATGGTGTGATAGGTTTCCAGTTGCATAGATCCCCCTTTGAGCACGTTCAACCTGTGAAATTCATGCCGGCTCGATACCAGCGATCACCTTGCCGATATCAGTCGGGGTTGCACCCGTCGCCAGCATGGCGCGTAGCAATAATTCGATGGAGACCGATTTGTCGCCCCCCTCGGCCTTAGCGACGCGTGGTTGGCTCGATTGAATTTTTTGAGCCAACTCGGCTTGCGTCATCTGGCGTGCCCGCCGTTCGCGCAAGCTCCTGCTCAGCGCCAACCTGATTTCCACCAACGCCGATTCTTCGGGTGATAATTCCAGGAATTCTGCTACCGTTCCGACTTTCCATCCCTTCGCTTCAAGACGCTCTCGTTTGGCCTGATCCATTTGAATCATCTCCTTACATGCCTCTATCGTAGTCGCGCAGCCGTCTTCGACAAGCCTCAATAATCACGTAGGGTGTTTCACGAGTTGTTTTGCGAAACACTTCTGCCACCACGATAGCGTCTTCATCCTCAAGCAACCACATCATCAGGCGAGCAGTTGTTGCGCCACCCCCGTCACTGCCCGGCTCATCGCCGCGTCGTCGGGTAGCTCGACCAGCGGCCGGCCCTGGCCGTCGAATTCCA
>VGOD01000093.1 GCA_016876015.1 Chloroflexota bacterium | reverse complement strand
CAGACCGGCTGAGAACACAAGGAGGCAGGGGGTAGGAGGCGAGGGTCAGGGGACAGCTTGTCCTGGCGAAGCCAGGGGAATCAGGGGGCAGACATCAGTAGGATCCGATCGTCCGCCTGCCGCGCGCCGCGGGCATCGAAGACGGGCAGGCGCACGCCATCGGCTCGCCGATAGAGGCCAACCGCGACGCGCAGCCCCGCGAGATCGGCGCCAGCCGGCAGCGACACCGCGCGACGCTCCGCGATCACCTGGCCGGCCAGCCAGGCCGAGGTGGGATACCAGCCGTTGAGCGGCGGGCCGTCGCCCTGGGCGATCATCTGCCCCGCAGAATCGAGCACGTGCAGAAACACGGTGTAGTCTTCGGAAACGGCCGCGGTCGCCTGCCAGTAGAGCGCGACCTCTAGCCGCGGCAGGGTCCCGGTCATCGTCACTGCGCGGCCCACCAGCCGCACATCCGGGCCAAGCCGATAGCTCTGGCCGCGGCCGGGAACTGACTCGGCGGTCAGCGGCCGGCGTTCGCGCACGCGCACGCGGCCCAAGTCCGCCAGGTCACGCCCGTCGGCCAGCGGCACGCGGCCGCCTCCCTCGTTCAGCAGCCCCGCACGCAGTGCGGCCACCACGGCCGGCGTATGGGCGGGAACCTCGAGCCGATAGTCGTCCACGACGTAGAAGCCGACCGGCCACCCTGAGCTCGGCTTGTCGCCCGCGTGCAGTTTGGTCTGATTGGCCCACGTCGTCTCGCCAGTGATGGCGTCCAGGTGGAGGAACGGACGCACATCCGCATCCTGTGGTCGCAGCGGCCGCCAATAGAGCCGCACCGCCAACGCGTCGCCCTGGCGCACGGCCTGATTGCCCAGATCGTAGCCGAGCAGCTCGATGCCGTTGGCAAAGACGGCGTGGGTCGCGTGCTGCATCGCAGCCGGCGCCTCCACCGGAGAGCTGCGCCGGAACCAGCGCGTGTGCGGGCCGACGACGAGCGTCTTGGCCCCGGCGACCAGCAGGATGACGGCCGCCGCGATCAGGAGCCGCCGCGATTCAGCGAGATACCGCGACCGGTCTGGGTCGCGGGCAGGCTGTTCGGAGCGTGGAGGCGCGGAGCCCACCGCAGGTCGCGGCCGCCACATGATCAAACCCACTGCCAGGAGCAGCCCGCCCAAAGCCAGAAGGCCGGCCGCCGTGCGCACAGGCGTGCCCTCGAAGCGCACACGGAGTTGATGCGCGCCGGCCGGGATTTCGACCTCGATGAGGCCGTGCGGGTCGCTGGCCGCCAGGGGCGCTGGGCTGCCATCCAGCCAGCCGCGCCAGCCCCCAAAATAGAACCGGCGAATGCGCACCGTCGCGGCCGAGGGCAGCTCCAGCTCCCAGGCATCCTCCAGCGGACCCTGCGCGACCGGCCGCGACCGGCTGCCTGCCGGCAGCGATGCGGGGTCGAGCCGTTCGGGAGCACGGCCGGCCAGGTAGTCCTGGGCCAACACAGGTGGCGGGTCGGGATCGCGCACCCAGCGGGGCAGGTATTCGTTGGCGCTGGCTGTGGCGCGCGCGCCGCCCGCCAGCTCGTAACGTATGATGTCGGCCACGGTCGGCTCGGCCACAGGCGCGAAGGGCCGCGGGAACAGATAGGGCGCGACGCTGAGCGAGATCAGCGCCAACAGGATCGCCAGAGCGGGCGTCTGCCACCGGTCAGGCGCAAGAGCCAGAGCGGCCCCGCCCAAGAGCGCCGCCCACAGCAGCGCCGGCCCCAGCAAGCGCCAGGGAAACGCGATGAAACGCGCCAGCGGCAGCCGCTCCCAGACGCCGGCCGACATCGGCAGCATTAGCGCCAGGCAGAGGATCAGCAGCGCAGCGACCGCGGAGAAGAGGAGGGTTGTCCTGAAAATGGGCGGGTTCGTAGTAGCGACTTTAGTCGCCGTGGCCTGCGCCGAACGACTGAAGTCGTTACTACGAACGTTTTCATCCGCCGTAGCGCCGCGGCCGGCATGGGCGCCTGTCCTGAGAATGGCCCACCAAGCGCCAGGCGCTTCCGAAGCGCCTGGCGCTTGGTGGGTTGCACAGCCGATCCACACCGCCGCCAGGCCGAACAAGGCCAGGACGATCTGCGCTGCGCCCAGGCTGTGCGGCATCGGCGGGTTGAGCGCCGCGTCATCCAGGATGGCGGCCGGCGCGAGCAGATCGCGCAGCGGCGTCAGGTTGAGACGGGCGTTGAACATGCCGGTCTCGATGGCGCCGATGTTCACGTCCTGCAGCTCGACCAGCGACGGCAGCCAGAAGGGCGCGCTCAGGGCCAGGCCGAGGAGAAAGGCGCAGCCGGCGCAGACCAATGCAGGAATCGCGGGGAAGCTGGCCTCCGATCGTGCGCGCCCCGCGATGAGGGCCAGGAACGCTGCGTAGACCGCCAGGAACGGAAAGGCCAGGAACGCGCTGGGGTGGTGGGCATAGACCAACGCCGCCAGGCTGACGCCGGCCGCGGTCGCCCACCGCAGGCTCGATTGCCGCACGCTCTCCGTCAGGGCCCAGGCGCACCACGGGAGCACGCCCAGCGCCAGCAGTTGCGACACGTTGCCCTGGATGAAGAGCTCGCGGCAGCGCAGCGGCGCGTACAGATAGAGCGCGGCGCTCAGCAGGGCCGCGGGCGACGCCAGGCGCGCGGCGCGGCCCGCTGCATAGAACGCGCGGGCCGCCAGGAAGGCGCCGGTGGGGTAGAGCAACAGCGCCAGAACCTGCACCGCCACGAGTCCACGCACGACGCCCAGACCGGAGAGGGCCGCGAGCGCCGCGAGCAGATGCGCGCCGGCCGCGTAGAAGTTGAAGAACGGATAGCCGTAGCCCCCGTAGAAATCGGGCGCCCACCGCGGGTAGAGCACCCCGTGGGCCAGCAATTCGCGCACCTCGAGGCTGCGCCACAGATGCACCACTGTGTCGGCCGTGTTGGGCAGGCCCGGCTGGGCGATGGCGAGGATCGGAATCAGGCTGAGGAGCGCGGCGCAGATGAGCCAGGCGACCGTTGACAGATGTGGCCGCGGGAGCGTGTACAAAGCCCGGCGGAAAACAGGGGGCCGGCGCAAGACAGCCTCGCTACTGCCCGGAACCGACCGGCGGCTGGCGCAGGATCGCGCCGGCGTGATACCGGCTGAGCACGCTGCCTAGGCTCTTGCGGAACTGCGGAGAACGGCGCAGGCTCCAGCGATCAAGCAGATAGCGACCGATGACCGCCAGCGTGCTGAAACCGTAGATCACACTGTTGCGGAAGTTGACCGACGACGCTTCTGCGAAGTAACGCGTGGGTACCGGGATTTCCCCGATCTGGAAGCCGAAAGCCACCGCCTGGGCGATCACTTCCGTGTCGAACACGAACTTGTCCGAGTTCAGCAAGAAAGGAATCGTCTCGAGCAGCCGCCGGCTGTACGCACGAAAGCCGGTGTGACATTCGGAGAGTCGCTGACCGAATGCAAGATTCTCGACGCCGGTCAAGAAGCGATTCGAGACGTACTTCCACAGGGGCATCCCGCCCTCCAACGCGTGACCCCCCAGGAGTCGCGAACCCAACACCAAATCCGCGCGGCCTTCCACGATCGGCGCGACGAGCTGCGGGACCAGCCGCGAATCGTACTGGTAATCGGGATGGAGCATCACGACCACATCAGCGCCATCGCGCAGCGCCTCCAGATAACAGGTCTTCTGGTTGCCGCCATAGCCCCGGTTCTGGACGTGGACGATCACCTTCAGCCCCAGCCGCTGCGCGATCTCGACCGTCTCATCCTGGCTGACGTCATCCACCAGGATCACGTGGTCCACTATATCAGGGGGCAGGTCGTTATAGGTGCGCTCCAGCGTGCGCGCGGCGTTGTAGGCCGGCATCACGACGACGACTTTAGGAATCTGCGGCATGGGCGTCTCTTTTCGACATGGGGGCCGGTCCCCTGACCAAGCCCCCGTTCCGACGTTGGGGCCGGTCTCCTGACCGAGCCCCCTCGACGCTGGGGCCGGTCTCCCGACCGAGCCCCCTCGACGCTGGGGCCGGTCTCCCGACCGAGCCCCCTCGAGCTGAGGCCGGTCTCCTGACCGAGCCCCCTCGACGCTGGGGCCGGTCTCCTGACCGAGCCCCCTCGAGCTGGGGCCGGTCTCCCGACCGAGCCCCCTTGACGCTGGGGCCGGTCTCCTGACCGAGCCCCCTCGAGCGGCCGGTCTCCCGACCGAGCCCCCTCGAGCTGGGGCCGGTCTCCCGACCGAGCTCCCTCGAGCTGAGGCCGGTCTCCTGACCGAGCCCCCTCGAGCTGGGGCCGGTCTCCCGACCGAGCCCCCTCGACGCTGGGGCCGGTCTCCCGACTGAGCCCCCTCGAGCTGGGGCCGGTCTCCCGACCGAGCTCCCTCGAGCTGAGGCCGGTCTCCTGACCGAGCCCCCTCGGGACCACTTATACACGAAGCGCCGCGGGTTGTCAATCTCGGACCGCAGAGAGGTTTTTTGGGCGCAAGCGGTCTGCTGTGCTAGAATAGACGCGCGGTCATGCCCCCGTAGCTCAGGTGGACAGAGCAAGGCACTCCTAACGCCTTGGCCGCAGGTTCGAGTCCTGCCGGGGGTATTCATCTACTCGCAGGCCGATAAAGGAGCATCTGTCATGGATCAGTTAGAACTCATGCGCGACCTCAGCATCCCTGGCCAGAGCAAGATCGTCTTGCTGCTGCTGGACGGTTTGGGAGGGCTGCCGGGGCCGAACGGTTCGACCGAACTGGAGGCAGCTCACACGCCGAACCTGGACCGGCTGGCCCAGGAGGGCATTTCGGGGCTTTCGACTCCCGTCGCCCCAGGCATCACGCCAGGCAGCGGGCCGGGTCACGTGGCGATCTTCGGCTACGATCCGCTGGCGTGGGACATCGGCCGCGGGGTGCTGGAGGCGCTTGGCATTGACTTTGCCCTGGGCGACGATGATGTGGCTGCGCGCGGCAACTTCTGCACCGTGGATCGGCCGACCGGCGTCATCACCGACCGTCGCGCTGGCCGCATTTCCTCCGACGTGGGCGCGCGGCTGGTGGAGAAGCTGCGCGGCATATCCTTGCCGGGCGCTGAGGCGCTGATCGAACCGGTGAAGGAGTACCGCTTCGTCCTCGTGCTGCGCGGCAAGGGGCTGGCCGATGGCCTTTCGGAGACCGACCCGCAGCGCACCGGCGTGCCGCCCCTGCCGGTGGAGGCGCTGCGGCCCGAAGCCGGCCGCGCCGCCGAGCTGTTCAACCTGTGGCTGGCAGAAGCCCGCCGGCGTCTGGCCGATGAACACCCCGCCAACAGCATGAACCTGCGCGGCATGGCCAAGGTTCCGCCCATCCCCAAGATGCCCGACATCTACAAGATGCGCTTCGCGGCCATCGCCACCTACCCCATGTACCGCGGCATCGCACGACTGGTCGGCATGGACGTGCTCAAGACCGGCGAGACCATCGAGGACGAGATTGCCACCCTGCGCGCAAACTGGGAGCAGTACGATTTCTTCTTCTTCCACGTCAAGAAGACCGACAGCAACGGTGAGGATGGCAACTTCGACGGCAAGAAGGCCGTCATCGAGCATGTGGACGAGCTGCTGCCCGAGATCATGGCGCTCAAGCCCGATGTGCTGCTGGTCAGCGGCGACCACAGCACACCCTGGTCGCTCAAAGCGCACTCGTGGCACGAGCTTCCGGTGTTACTCTGGGGCAGGCACAACCGGCCCGATGCTGTGCGGCAATTCGGCGAGCGCGCCTGCATGGCCGGCGGACTGGGACATCTCAGACACACCGACCTGATGCCGCTCATGATGGCTCACGCCGAACGCCTGACCAAATACGGCGCCTGACCTCCCCTCACGTTGAAGAAACCCGGCTTCTTGAAGAAGCCGGGTTTCTTAACCTCAACCCCATCCTCAACCTTTGCCAGATCGCGCCTCTTGGCGGTATAATACCACCTGCTTTATGATCCGTCACAAGGAGGCGCAACGTCTTTGGGAGGAGGAGCCACGCAGCCTGCCGCTGGCAGCGTGCCAGCCGTCGTTCGCTACGAGGATGGCGTTTGGCGACCGCTGGACGGCGAGATCGTGACCGAGGCGCTCGTGCGGCTGCACGTCAACGGCCAGGAGCTGGCCGGGCTGATGTGTTCGCCGGTCGAGCTCGATCTGCTGGCGCTGGGCTTTCTGCGGAGCGAAGGCATCATCGGCGGATTGGCGGATGTGCGTCTGCTCAAGGTGTGCCCCAGCGCCGCGTGCGTAGACGTGTGGCTGCGCCGGGCCGATTTCGTCCCGCCGGGCCGCTGGATCATCACCAGCGGGTGCGGCGGCGGCGTGACCTTTGGCGACCTGACAGGCTCGGCCGGGCCGCTCGTGTCTGACGTGCGCGTGACCGTGGGACAACTGGGCCGGCTGATGAGCGCATTGCTGGCGGCGCGCCGCACGCGCGGCGGTCATGCCGCGGGGCTGGCCGAGGGTTCGACGCTGCTCGCGGTCGCCGAGGATGTGGGCCGGCACAACGCCATTGACAAGCTATGGGGGCGATGCCTGGTGGACAACATCGCCACACGTGATCGGATCTTGCTCAGCACCGGACGGATCAGCTCAGAGATGCTCGGCAAGGCGGCCCGGATGGCCGCGCCGGTCGTCGCCAGCCACACATCGCCCACCACCCTGTCGGTGGCGCTGGCGAACGCCTGGGGCGTGACCCTGGCGGGCTACGTGCGACGCGGAAGCTTGAGCCTCTATGCCGGGCGAGAACGCGTCAGCGATACAGAGGAGGCAATGGATGCACACTCGTGACGAAGCATGGGCCGCGCTGGACGACAACTTCAAGTGCTTGATGGATTGCCTTGACCAATTGACGGAAGAGGAGATTTGTTCGGCGCGCGCCGCGGGAGTCTGGACGGTGAAGGATGTCCTGGCCCACGTCTGGTCGTGGCTCGAGGAAGCGATTCGCACGATCCAGACCTGGCAGGGGGCGCGTCCCTGGCAGGAACAGGTGGTCTATGACGATGCCTGGAACGAGTCGGAAGTGGCCGATCGCGCCGGTCTGCTGCTCGTCCCGGTGGTAGACGGCATCACCGGCGCCCATCGCCGGATCATGCACCTGCTCGATCAGGCCGACGATGCCGCGCTCGCCCAGGTGGGGCGCGCGCCCTGGAATGAGACGATGCCCCTGGTGGACTTCTTCCACAGCATGGGGAGCCACTACGCGGAGCACGCCGCGGATTTGGAGCAGTATCGGGAGGGGTGTCTGGAGGGATGTCAATAGCAGACGACGCCCTGTGGGTCTATTCGACAGCGCAACCAGCGTTCGCGCGGGTTGCGCTGTTTGTTTTGTTGGGAACTGCGAGACGCGATAGGGGCGATCCCTTGCGGTCGCCCAGGGCAGGCGCAAGGCGCTGCCCCTACTATGTCATGCCACGGAGACTCCCCCATCCATATCACTCGGCTGCATCACCCGCATCACTCTGTTGCAGGATCTCCAGCGCCTGGGACACGGTGCGCAGCGCCACACGCTCGCGCACCTGTGCGGCGCGACGCTGCAGCGCGGCCACGACCGCCTCGATGATCTCGGCCAGGCCGGACGGCTTGAGCAGATAGTCGGCCGCATGTAGTTTGACCGCCGCAATGACGCTCTCCAGGTTGCTCCTGCCGGTCAGGACGATCACCAACAAGTCGGGCTGAAGCTGCAACGCGCGCTCCATCACCTGGATGCCGCTCATGTCGGGCAGCGCCAGGTCCAAGATCATCAGATCGTAGACGCGCGTCTGCAGCGCCTCCAGCGCCCGGCGACCGTAGCCTGCTGTATCCGCCTCGTGGCCCGCCAGGGTCAAGGCGCGCTGCAAGCCGCTCGCCAGCCGCGGCTCGTCATCCACGACCAGAATGCGGGCGCACCAGGCCGCCTTGCGTCGGGAAGGGAACTCCTGCATGATAGGCATCCTCAAGATCAACCTTCAATCCACCGCCAGGAAGTAGCCGGCGCGGCGCGCGTTGCGCATCGCATCGGGTCGCCCGGCGTGTGATGCCAGCTTGCGGCACAACTCGAAGACGAGCGGTCGGAGCAACTGCTCGGCTTCCCATTCGGTCATTTCCTGGCCGTGCACGCCGCGCGCCAGGACGCGAGCAGAGATGATGCGACCTGGCTGGGCCATTAGCGCGGCCAGGACCGCGGTCTCTTCCTCGGTCAACTCGGCGGCGCGATCCTCGCCGTGATCGGCCGCGCGCACCTGCCGACGCGCCACATCCAACACCAGCGACCCAGCGCGCAGCGTCGAATCGTTCCGCGGTCTGGCGGGCTCGATGAAGCGCTCGAGCGGAAGCGCGGCCAGCGCCTCCATGGTCTGCGCCAGGGCTTGCATCAAGGCGCGTCGCCGCAGCCGATCGGTGTGCGCGCGCAAGGTGATGTCCACCGCGGCGACCACCTGGTGGACGCTGATCGGCTTGCACAGATAGTCCACCGCGCCGGACTGCACCGCGGCGATCGCGCTCTCCTCGTCGGCATACCCCGTCAGAACGATGATCAACAGCTCAGGGTACAACTGGCTGGCCGTGCGCATCACCGCCGTACCGCTCATGCCCGGCAGTCGCAGGTCCAACAACATCAGGTCGCAGGTCGCGGCCGCCAGACGCTGCAGCGCCTCCTCGCCATCTGCGGCCATCTGCACGGCATAGCCGCTCAATTCCAGGGCGCGACCCACGGAAGTGCGCACGTAGGCCTCGTCGTCCACGATCAGAATGCTCGCTGGTTCACTCATGATACACCGGTAGCGTTACAGTAAAGGCGACGCCGCTGTCGTCTGGCAGGTTGCGCGCGGTCAAGGAGCCGCCGCTTTGCCGCACCAGGTTCTGGCACACCCACAGCCCCAAACCGGTCCCGGAAGGCTTGGTGGTGTAGAACGGCTCGAAGATGTGCGGCGCCACCTCATCTGGAATCGGCGGCCCGTCGTTCGTGAAGGTCAGTATGGCGTGGTCATCGTGCCCTTGCAGCGCGATGTGGAAACGCCCGCGGCCATGCTCGGCCAGCGCATCGATCGTGTTCAGGGTGATGTTCAGACAGACCTGGATCAGGTGGTCCGGCGACATCTGCACTGACGGCGCAGCGGACAGACCGGTGGTCGCCTCGATCTGGGCCTCTTTCAGACGCCGACCGGTCAGCCACAGGACGCGTTCGACTGCCTTCGCCGCATCGCCCTTCGCATCCTGCCTGCCAGATGGCGGACTGACCAGATTGAGCACGGTCCCGATCAAGCGGCCCAATCGCTCGATCTCCTTGCGCACGATCTCCAGGTTGTCGCGTTTCTCCTGTTCCTCTATCGGGAAATCCAAAACCAAATCCAGATTGCTCTCGATACTCTGCAGAGGGTTGTTGATCTCGTGCGCCAGCCAACTCGAAAGCCTGGCGAAGGCTGCCAGTCGCTCTGCCTGCCTGAGCTCGCGTTGCGCAGCCTTTTGCTCGGTGACGTTGCGCAGGAGACACAACATCTGCTCGTCGCCGATGCTGGCCAGTCGGCCCTCATACTGCTGCATCGTCTGTCCGGCCGACCAGCCAGCAGCCCCACCATCCTGCCGACCAGGCCCGGGAGACCTGGCGCCGTGCTGCGCCGGCAGCCGAAACTCGAACGTCTGCACTGCGCTGGTTTCGCACACAGCTTCTAAATGCTGTCGCACAAGGGCCGCAACCTGAGGGGGCAGCAACGCCTGGAGCGGCTGGCCCACCAGGGCAGGCGATGCCAGCCAGGCATCCTGCGACGCCGCGCTGGGCCAACACGCCAGGAGCCGGCCGCCGGGGTCGAGCAGCCACATCACATCTGGCACGGCGGTCAGTATAGCCCGGTTGCGGCCCTCGCTCAGACGCAGCGATGCCTCGACGCTGGCGCGGCGCTCGATCTCTTGCCGAAGCTCCCGGTTCGCCGCCACGACCTCGCGCGTGCGCTCTGCGACTCGCTGTTCTAGCTGATCGTGCGCTGTCTTGAGCGAGGTCAGGAGCTGCTCGTTCTGCTTGATCTGCTCGCGGAGCGTCTGCTCGGCGTCTGCGCGGGCGAGGGCGTTCATCAGTATCTCGCCGATCACCCGGAGCAACCGGATGTCTTCGTCGGACCATTGCTCGCGCGGCGCCAGCGAGCTGAGCCCCATGTAGCCGGCCAACGTCCCGTCCACCATCAGCGGGATCGCCAATGCTGAATGCACGCCGGTCGCCTGCCAGAACGCCCTTTCAGGGGCGGCCTCCTCCGACGCCTCCGCGATGGCCGGAAGAACGATGGGCTGAAGCTGGCGCAACTGCCGCAGGCTCCACAAGTATTGCTCCAGGGAAGCGACGAAGCGGCCGGCCAGCCAGGCGTCTCCGGCCGGCGTGTGCCAGTGATGATGCCGCACAAGGCTGACGCCGTCGGCGCCCAGCAGCGCCAGGAACACGCGATCCACCTCGGTGAACTGCCCCACGTCGCGCAACGCGTCGTCCAGCGCGGCAGCGAGTTCGGCAGAGGACGCGCTTACCACACGCGCCGAAATCCGCGCAATCAGTGCGTCCTGGGCCATGCGGCGCCGCAGCGCGGCTTCGGCCTGCTTGCGCTCGCTGATGTCGCGCGCCACGTGCACCAGGTAGTGCGGTTCCCCCGCGGCGTTCCGCACCAGCGACGTGCTCCATTCGCCCGGTATGCTGGCGCCGTCTTGACGCAGCAGCACGCACTCCTGATTCTTCCATTCGCCGGCGCTGAGCAACGTCTCACGGGCTGCGAGCGCCTGGCGTCGGCTCTCGGCAGTCATCAGCGTCAGCTCGTTTTCCACGCGCGCCAGCATCTCCTCGACCGAGGCGAAACCGTGCAGCCGCGCGGCCTGCGCGTTGGCGCTGAGCAGCCTACCATCGAGGCCAGTGGCGAGGATGGCATCCGGGGATGCGCTCACCAGCGCCCGGTGGCGCGCCTCGCTTTCCCGCAGCGCGATTTCCGCCCGCCTGCGCTCGGTAATGTCGCGCAGCAAAAGCAACCGGCCGGTGAAAAGCCCCCCGCGCGTGCGCAGCGCGGAGACATCGGCCGCATACCAGCGCTGTGCATCCCCCGCGCCAGGGACCTCGATCATGCCGTCGGTTCGCGCCCGGTAATGGTCGAGCAGCGCCGGCCAGTGCGCCAGCGCGTCCGCCAGCGGCTGGCCGATCACCTCCGCGGCTGTGCGGCCCAAATAGCGCGCCGCCTTCTGGTTGATTTCCAGGATGTGATCTTCGTCGTCCAGGATCAGAACGCCGTGCTGAGCATTGCGGAAGAACGCCTGGTATGCGATGGGCCGGATGTCCAGCACTCTGTTCGCGCCGACCGCCCAGACGATTGCCAGCCCTGCGACCGCGCCGCCGAAGGGCGCGATCTGTAGAGAGCCTCCTCGCAGCAGCCCAACGACCGCGGCTGCGAAGGGCAAGAGAACCAATGCGAATAGAGCGCGCGCCTGCTTTCGATAGGTCGCGTCCAGCCTGCTGTAGGCCCGGAGCAACACCACGACGCCGGCGATCATGACAGCCGCTGAGTAGAGACTCCACACCCAGAGCCACGGCCCGAAGCGCAGAGGTCCCAGCGCTTCGCCATCGAAGACGGTCCACGCGCCGAAGTAGAGACCGTGCAATGGATCGGTCCAGACGATGAGCAGGCTGACGAGCGGCGGCAAAGCCAGGAGAACCCGGTTGCGGAGCCGCGCCAGGATGTGATCCTGGCGCGTGAACTCCAGCGCCAACACCGGCCAGAGATAGGCCAGCGATATGACGCCAGTCGCCTGCACCGCGCTCCAGAAGCGTTCAGCGGTTGGGCCAACGCTCAACAAGACCATCGCATAGCCGAACACCCAGACGCCATCGGCCAACAGCATCGCGCCCAGCGTCTTGATGCCCCGGCGTCGGCCCCAGCGATAGGCGATGAAACCGGTGGTCGCCACGAGCGCTGTGGCGATCAGCAATAGCGCCGCGGCTGCGGTCCATTCAAGTTGCATACGGACCTCCCGCCGTTGACCAGGCCCGCCCGGAAATGAATTTCCGGGCTACCCAAGCAGCGCCCCGTGAACGGGGCTGGATCGCCCGCGACGCAGGATAACCATCACGCGTTGCGTCAGTACCAGGGGGCGATGCTTCACAGGTCTCCACCGCGATTTGTAGCACTGGCGTCTTCCAGCGTCGCCTGCGTCAGCCGGCGCCAATCCCAGCTCCGCCGCCAGAGCGCCGCGGCCGCCCACGCGCTGATGCCCCCGACCACCAGGAAATGCAAGACCAGGCCGTAACCGAGACCTGTGGCGGCCGGCACGCCAAACACGGAGAGCGCCAGCACACATAGATAATGGAACACGCCGATCTTGCCCGGCGTCGAGGGGACCGCGACGCCGCCCTGCAGCACGGCCAGCACGAACAACGCCATCAGCGGCGACGCCGGCAGGTCGAATGCCAGGAACAGCAGACCATTGGTGACCGCCGCGGTCAGCCAGAACAGGACGGTCCAGCCCCAGACCGCAGCCGCGGCCCGCGGATGGCCGATCGCGGCCAGGCCATCCAGCCCGGCCGCAACGCGAGTGCGCCACACCTCGGCCTGGGCCGGGGGCAAGAAACGCAAGACCCAGCCCGCGATCTTGAGCCACATGCGGCGTCCACCCAACAGCGCGACCGCGGCCGCGGTCGCCAGCAGCGCGGCGGCCACAATCGGCCCGACGCGCGCAGCCAGCCATTCGGGCAGCGCGATGAACGGGATCAGGGCCAATGCCAGGAGCGCCAACACGATCAGGTCGAGCAGCTTCTCCGCGGCAAGCGTGCCCAGGGCATAGACCTTGCTCACGGCCGCCTCCTCGCCGGTCAGATAGGCGCGCGCCACCTCGCCCAGCCGGCCAGGGATCATGAAGTTGATCGCCTGGCCGATCACGACCAGCTCGGCCAGCCGTGCCAGACTCAACGCGGGCCGCTGCGGATGGAAAAGCCCTCGCCAGCGCACAGCTTTGAGCACCGGCGTCGCCAGGCTGGTGACCAGGGTCAACACGATAAACGGCAGTCGCACATGGCGCAACACCTCCCAGAGCTGCCGGAAGTCCACCGCCTGCGCCACCAGAATCAGCGCGGCCAGGCCCAGCGCCAGGCTCAACCAGATGCGTAACTTAGAAGTAAGCTTGTGGGCCATGCTCCATAACGTTCACTGCCCTGCGGGCCTGGCGATCACGATCAACCGGTGCGTGTTGGACGTGATCGGCCAACAGGTGACCAGGGTCAACCGCTGATCGTTCGTGGGCTGCATGAAACGGCCGTTTTCGACGCGCTGCGCCAACGAGACGCCCGTGTCGCGCAGGCGATAGAACTCCGTGATGGTGTAGTCGAAACGCCTGCCTGCCGCGTCATAGAGCTGAATCGGCCGGCCGTCGAGTATATCGGAGCGATCGGTGTTGTCGTCCACCTTTTGGCGGCGGGCGTCATCCCATGCCAGGCTGATCGCCTCGAAGACACGGCCGAAGATGTTGTTGTGGCCGGAAATGACGATGTTGCCGGGCTCGCCGGGCAGCGCGCTGTTGATGTGGTGGCCGGCCTCGTTTTCGGGGATCACCCATTCCGAGATCGGCCCGCTGGCCGTGTTCACCACCCGCCAGCCCATCTCCACGACCGCGGCATTGATTTTGAGATCGAGGATCACGATGCGCACCGCCGGATTCAGCACGATCGGCAGGGCCGGGGCTGTGGCGGGGGCCGTGGGCGGCGGCGCGGACGTGGCCGCGAGGGGGGTAGCTGTGGCCTGCACGGTCGGTGATGCGCCGGCCGCAGGGAACGCGGCAGCGGTGATCGTGGGGCTGGCTGCAAGGGTCGGCGCAGCGCTCATCGCTGTGGCCGCAGGCGTAGCGCTCGGGCTGAGCGCCGTCGGCGTCGGGCTGGCCGGCGCGACGGTCGGCGCCACGGTCGCTGGCGCTGGCGGCGACTCACGCAAGCGCGCGCGCAACTGCTCGCCCTGATACTCGCGCAACCCCAGGCAGCCGCCCACGCCCAACAGAACGATCAAGCCGAGGGCGATCAGCACGTTGCCGATGATCTTGGTGGTCTGATGGTGGGTCATGGCGGGTTGGTGGCTGGTAGATTGGTAGATTGGCAAATTGGTAGATTGGTGGAGTAGTATAGCATAGAGCGGCGCTTCGACAAACTGGCGGATTGCGGATTTTGGATTGCGGATTTTGGATTTTGGGTTTCGGATTTTAGATGGCAAATCGGCAATCGCAAATCGGCAATCGCAAATCGCAAATCGGCGTTCTTGTCCTTTCGGCCACTCTTTGCTATCATCATGCACGAGGTTGCCATGATCAGTTATCAATTGCGCCAGCGCGAGTATCTGTTGCAAATCAGCCGGGCGATGACCGCGCGGCTCGACCTGCCGTCGCTGCTGCGCTTGATCCTGACCAGCGTGGCGGACCTGGTGCGCGCCGAAGCGGGGTTGATCGCCCTGCGCCAGGCGTCGACGCAGCGCACCCTGACCATCCGCGCCAGCTACGGCATCCCAACCGCGCTGCTGCCGCGTTTCGCGCCGCTGCTGGCCGACTTCCCGCTGCGCGCCGACGAGTACGCGATGCCTGACCTGGAGGCCCGCGTGAACCTGGTCGGCCGCGCCATTCGTCTGCCGCTGCACCAGGTCATCGCGCTGCCGCTGACCATCGAGGAGCGGCTGCTGGGTCTGATCTATCTCTTCCGTAGCGGCAACATCGCCTTTTCGGCCAACGATGAAGACGTGCTGGCTAGCTTTGCGGACCAGGCTGCGATCGCGGTGCGCAATGCGCAGCTCTACCAACAGGTGAGCGCGGAAAAACAGCAACTGGACGCGCTCATCGAGCACAGCGCGGACGGCGTGATGATCCTCGATCCGGAGCTCCGCATCCAGGTTTTCAACCGCGCGCTCAGCCAGATGACCGGCTGGCCCGCCGAGCAGGCCATCGGCCGGCCGTGCTATCAGGTCTTGGCTCTGGAGAAGCCTTCTGGCCCGGACTTGTGCGGGTCCGATCCGGCCGAAATCGCGTTTCCGGCCGGCAAGCCGCTCGTCGTGGAGGGCATGTTGGCGCGGCCCGGCGGCACGCGCATCGCGGTAAGCATCACCTATTCGCCCCTCTACGATGAGGAGGACCGGCTGAGCAATGTCATCGCCAACGTCGTAGACATCACACGCTTCCGCGAGGCCGAGGAGATGAAGACCACCTTCATCTCGGTGATCTCACACGAGCTGAAGACGCCGGTGGCGCTCATCAAGGGCTATGCCAACACGCTGGCGCGCGAAGACGCCAAATGGGACGCCGAGACCGCACGCGAGGGGCTGCAAGTCATCAACGAAGAGGCCGATCGGCTGAATGGGCTGATCAACAACCTGTTGGATGCCTCGCGCATCCAGGCCGGCGCATTCAAGCTGGAGCGCGGGGATGTCTCCTTGCCCAGGCTGGCCGAGAAGGTCGTCGAGAGCTTTCGCACGCAGACCGACAAACATCGCTTTGCGCTGGATTTCCCCCTCGGCTATCCGGCCGTCGTCGGCGACGAGGAGCGGCTGCGCCAGGTGTTCAACAACCTGCTCAGCAATGCGATCAAATACTCGCCGAACGGCGGCGAAATTCGCGTGGGGGGGTGGACCGACGGCAGCCAGGCCATCGTCTACGTGGCAGATCGCGGCATCGGCGTCCCACCAGAAGAACAAGGGAAGCTCTTTCAGCGGTTCTTTCGGGTAGACTCCAGCCTGCGCCGCACCACGCAAGGCGCAGGACTGGGCCTCTATCTGTGTAAATCCATCGTCGAGGCGCATGGCGGTCGCATCTGGCTGCGAAGCGAGCCCAGCAAAGGCACGACGGTCTTCTTCGCATTGCCGGCCGGCAGCGAAGATTCTCGGACAGGGAGGCGCTCATCATGAAGAAACGCATCCTCGTGGTAGATGACGAAGCCCGCATGAGGCGCTTCGTGCAGATGAACCTGGACCTCGAGGGATTCGAGGTCAGCGAGGCCGAGGACGGCCTGACGGCCATCGAAAAGGTGCGGAATGAGGTGTTCGACCTGGTGGTGCTGGACGTGATGATGCCAGCCCTGGATGGGTTCGAGACGCTCGAACACATCCGAGAGCTCTCTTCCGTGCCAGTGATCATGCTGACGGTGAAAGCGGATGAAGAAGACCGCATCCGCGGCCTGGACCTGGGCGCCGACGACTACGTGACCAAACCTTTCAGCCCGCGCGAGCTATCCAGCCGCATTCGCGCGGTGCTGCGCCGGGTCGAGCCGTCCAAGACGCAGGCCGAAGAACCGTTGGTGATTGACGAAGGCCTTGCGATTGACTTCCGCCGGCGGGAAGTGATCGCGCGCGGAGAACACATCAAGCTCCGCCCCACTGAATACCGGCTCTTGCAGCAGTTGGTCGAGAACGCCGGCTGGATCGTCGAGCAAGAGACGCTGCTCTCGAAAGCCTGGGGGCCGGAATATCGCGACGACAGCCAGCTTCTGCGACTCTACGTCACCTATCTGCGCAAAAAGATCGAGCCTGACCCGGCCAATCCCCGCTACATCCTGACCGAACGCGGGGTCGGCTACCAGTTCATAGACTTCCCGCGCGACAAGTAGCAAACTGCAAACCTACTATTTGCTATTTACTACCCGCTACTCGTCACATCCGCCCGCACCGTCATCCACCCCACCAACTGGCTGCCCTGCACCTGGGCGACCGCGAAACTGGACTGCGCGCCGGGCTCAGCATGGGGGTCTGCGGTGATCGTCATGCTCGCCAGGCGGCGCCGGCCGGCCGTCAGGACAAGGCCGCCCGTAAGCGCGCCCAGCGCCGCGTCCTCTGCCACGTCCCGATCATCCTGCGACAGGTCTCGGCCCAGCGTGGTCGGCTGCAGAACCGGCGACGAGACCGCGACCGGGCTGCCTGGCGGCAACGGCTCCACCAGGAACTCGATCTCCCCGTCCGCATCAGGCGCCTCGACCGCGTCGAAAACCACCTCGCACGTTCCCCCGGCGCACACCGGAGCCACCCACAGATGGCTCAAGGCCACGTTGTTGTTGCCGGCCGGGTCGAGCGGCTGATCGAGCGGGTCTTCGACGCTATCTACCCGCACCTGGAAGGCATACGGCCGCGCTTCGGCCGGCGTCCAGGAGAGCGGCCCAAGCACGCATGACCCTGGCGCGAGCTGTTCGGCGGCCAGCCGACCGATCGGCCGCCAGTCGGCCGGCCGGATGCGCGGGGCGAGCGGCGCGGCCCACACTTCAGCTTGCACGTAGTAGGCATAAGCCGGCCCCAGGTTGGCCACGCGCAGATAGACCGCGTTGGCCTGACCAACGGCCGGCGCCTCGGGTTCCCGCTCGCCATCCGGCTGGCGGCGCACCCAGATATCTGGGCTGCGCCAGACCGGCTGCGCCAGCGGCCGGCGGCCCACGTCGGCTTCGTTGTCGCGCACCCGCACGTCCGCGCCCTCCATGCGCACTGCGCTGGCCACGGCCGTCGCATAGCGGCTGATGTAGGCGTACGGGATGTAGCCGTAGCCCGTCTGCCAGACGCCGTCGTAGGCCCACGGCTGCCAAGAGTTGCGCACCAGGAAGTAGCCGCCGCCCGGAACCGAGGGGTCGTCCTGGTAGCCAACCAGCGCCATGGCATGGCCGCCGTCCTCTGCCTCGCCGGTGAGGGGCAGCGTGATCTTGCCCCACCGCCGCGTGGCCGCGGCACGGTACCAGCTATTGAACACCGGGATCGAGAACGCGACAGCGCGCTCCTCCGCGAGGCAGGCTTTGATGCCCGCCATGTCAGCCCGGTTCAGCTCCAACGTCCGCAGCGTGCGCATGGCCGGATCGCCGTTCGCGGCTTCGGCTGGCGGGGGGCCCTGCCCTTGATCATTCCCGCGTTCATAGTTCACGTAGGGCCAGGCGCTTTCGGCCGGCGCGCCCGCCTCCAGCAGGCAACGCATGGCCACTGAAACATAGGTGCCAGAGACGGTCGGGATGCCGTCGTGTTCTTTGCACCACCAATAGACGAACTGCTCCGAGAGGTCCTGGTCAGGCGGACCTCCTGCCGCGACCTCCAGGAATTCGCGCACTGCCACAGCCGCGTGCGCCACACAGGTTCCCCGCCCCCCCTGGTCGCGCAGCGGCGGCAGAAGCTGCAGGTGACTGACGCTCGCCGGCGGCAAGGCGCGCAAACTTCCTGCGACATAGGGCGGCAGCGCCTGGCGTCGCGCCAGCTCTTCTGGCGGCTCGTCCAGGAGTGCGCCGGTGCGATATCGGGCGGCGGCCGCGCGTTCGGCCAGCTCAAGAGCGCGCAGGTCGCGCTCCGCAGGGATCACGCTCCGCGCGGCCTGGACCAGCCGATCCAGCTCAGCGCGATCCACCCCCAGGGTGCGCAACAAAGGGCCGCGTACGACCTCTGGACATTCAGCGAGCGCGACCAACTCCTGCGCCGTGGCAATCCAGCAGTTCTCGAGCGCCTTCATCTGCCCAGCCGTCAGCCCCGGCACGCGCGCCAGCGCCACGCCGTCGGGGATGAGTTGAGGCAACGCCATAGCCTGTCCCCTGTCTCCTGCCCCCTGGCTCCTGGTCCTAAATCAGCCCTACCAACTTGCCAACCTGAGCGAAGACCGCCAGCACCTGATCGAGTTGCTCGCGGGTGTGCGTGGCCATATAGCTGGTGCGCAGAAGCTCGCGACCCGGCTGGACGCCCGGCGAGAGGACAGGGTTGACGAAGACGCCGCCGTCGAAGAGCAGCTTCCAGGTCATGATCGTCCTCTGGAGGTCGCCGATGACGATCGGCACGATGGGCGTGGTGGAGTTGCCGATGTCGAAGCCGAGCTGGCGGAAGCCCTGGCGCACATAGTCGGCGTTCTCGTGAAGCCGCTGCACGCGCTCCGGCTCGTCGCGCATGACGTGCAGCGCAGCCAGCGCAGCCGCGGTGTTGGCTGGCGGCATGCTGGCGCTGAAGATCAGGGCGCGGGCATGGTGCTTGATGAAGTGGATCACTGGCTCGTCGCCGGCGATGAAGCCGCCGATCGAGGCAAAGGACTTGCTGAAAGTGGACATGATCAAGTCCACGCCATCGTTCATGCCGAAGTGCGCGGCCGTGCCGCGTCCGCCGCCCAAGACGCCCATCGCGTGTGCGTCATCCACCATCAGGCGGGCGCCATATTGCTTGCACAGCGGCGCGATCTCTGGCAGCGGCGCGATGTCCCCCTCCATGCTGAAAAGACCGTCCACGACCACCAGCTTGCCTTTGTCGGGGGGCAATTTCGCCAGGGCGCGCTCCAACTCCACCACATCGTTGTGCGCGAAACGTCGCGTCTCGCCATAGCTGAGCCTGGCGCCATCTACGATGCTGGCGTGGTCTTCCTTGTCCATGATCACGAAGTCCCCGCGGCTTACCAGGGAGCTGATCGTGCCCAGGTTGACCTGCATGCCCGTGGTGAAGACCAGAGCCGCCTCTTTGCCCACCCATTCCGCCAGCTCGTGTTCGAGCTGTTCGTGCAGCTCCAGGGTGCCGTTCAGAAAGCGCGACCCGGTGCAACTGGTGCCGTAGCGTTCGATCGCCTCTATCGCGGCCTGGCGCACCTTCGGATGCGTCGTCAGGCCCAGATAGTTGTTCGAGCCGCACATGATTAGCCGATGGCCGCGAAAAGTCGCCTCGGTGCCCTCGTTCTCGGTCAGAGGGATGAAATACGGGTAGATGCCCGCAGCAATGGCCTCCTTGGCCTGCGTGAAGCCATGGCACTTGTCGAAAATATCCACGAGTCCTCCGTATGGGATGCGGTGCGTAGTGCGTGTTGTGTAGTGCGGTTGTGTAGTGCGATTGCGTATTGCGTATTGCGTATATACTGCTCACGGGCACAAACTGCGCTTTTGGGCTTAAGCGGAAAAGCGCAACTTATGGCCGTGCGAAGTATAGTATCGCCCGCCAACATTCGCGTGATCCGCGAGAATCTTCGGCGGCGTCATTGCGAGCGCATCCTTCGACAAGCTCAGGACATGGTTTGCGAAGCAATCTCCTGGTCTCCGCGTGAGATTGCTTCGTCCTGAAGGACGCTGGCGCAATCGCACACTACGCTCCTCGCAATGACAGCCTTTCGGTTGCGGCAGGAGGCCGCGCTATGGCGTTACAACGTCAAACGTCTCTCTCTATCTCTATCTCTATCTCTCTCTCTATCTCTATCCTCCACCCTCATCCCACATATCCATGATCCCGATACCACCGGTAGGCTTTTTCGACTGCGCCGGCGAAGGGCAACAGGGGATAGCCCAGTTCGCGCACGGCTTTGGTCGAATCCACGAAGTAGTTGATGGCGCTCAGGCGGATTTGCTCGCCGCTGACCAGCGGCGGCCGCGGGCTGACCCGGTTGAAGGCATCCACCAGGAGCGCGGCCGGGCCGAGAATCCAGCGCGGCAGGGTGACCCGCGGCGCGCGACGGCCGATCACCTCCGCCAGGATCGCGGCCATCTGCCTCGAAGTCAGGTTCTCGCCCCCCAGGATGTAGCGTTCACCGATGCGCCCTTGCTCCGCGGCCGCCAGGTGGCCCAAAACAACCGCATCTATGTCGGCCGTGCAGAAACCGCCCGGCGGGACCGCAATCATGTGTCCGCGTGCGAACTCCACGACCATGCTTCCCGAGATCAAATAGTGGTCGCCCGCGCCGATCACCACCGCCGGATTGACGATCACCGCGGGCAGGCCCTGCGCCACGTATTCTTGCACCACAGCCTCGGCCTGATGTTTGCTGTCGGCATAGGCGAAGGTCCGGCTCAACGCGTCGAAGGGGGTTTGCTCGTCAGCCAGCGCGCCGTCCGCAGGGATGCCGATGGCGGCAACCGATGACGTGTGCACCACGCGCGGCACACCGGCGTGCCAGCACGCCTCCATGACGACGCGCGTGCCCTCGACATTTACGCGGTATACCTGCTGCCGGTGCGCACGCCAATAGGATGAGATCGCGGCGACGTGAAAGACCAGATCGCACCCTGCGACCGTCCTGGCAACCGCCTCCGGCTCCAGCACGTCGCCGAT
>VGOD01000092.1 GCA_016876015.1 Chloroflexota bacterium | reverse complement strand
AGATGCCATCTCTGCGGAGAGATGGCATCTCTGGCATTTCCAGCAGCCCCTCGTAGATGCTGCCCAGGTTGCGCACGCTGATGTAGCCGTAGTCCACCGGCTCGCCCGCGTCGTACACCAGGATGTTCACGGCGCGCGCCACGGCCCGGTCGCTCAGCTTGTGCGTCTCCAGGAAGCGGTTTTCGGGCGTGGCCGGGTTGAAGAGGCCGCCGTCGTAGCGGGGGATGCCCAGGCTGGGGTCGCCCAGGTCAATACGGTGGAAAAGGGCTAGCAGGCTGTCGTATTGCCGGGTCGCGTGGGTCGCGTCGCTCAGCGGCAGCCCACGCTGGCGCTTGTCCGCGAACTCGGCCGCCATGCGGGTCAGGCTTTCGGCGTGATAGGCGGGATTGTCCACTGGGAGCAGCCCGCGCGCCTCCGCGTAGAGGATGAAGAGCAGCTTGTAGAGCAGTCCCAGGCTGGCCCGGTAGATTTCGGCCCGGCTGGCCGCCGTCTCCTGGCCGATCCCCAGCCGCTCCCGGCGATAGGCGATGAACCCGCCGGCCACCTCCGGCATCACCTCGCGATAGACCAGCTCCTTCAGCTTGTCGCTGACTTCGCGCGCATAGGAGGCCGAGCCGGCCGCCACGCGCTGCACGAAGTTGCGGTCCTGGGCATCGGCCACGAACGCGTCGCGGCGGAAGAAGAGCCACCAGAGCTTGAACGCGTCGAGTTGCTCCGCCGTCGGCTCGCCATCTGTTGGCAAGAAGTCAAGAATCAGCCCCAGATCCAACTCGTAGAACTCGCTGGCAGTGCTGCTCACCTCTCGGCTGTAGAGCCGCCAAATCTGACCGTTGGTCAGGATACCCCAGGGACAGTGCGTGCCCACCAGGTAGTTGACCATCTGGTGACTGGGGTTGGCGTCGGCGTCCCACTGCTCGCGGCCATCCGTGCTCTGGCGGCTCAACGGCCGGCCCCAGTGTTTGGCCTCGGCGATGGCGCAGGCGCGGCCATAGAACGCGTCATCTTGCCCCTGGCACGGATAGGCTTCGTTCTTGACCTCTGCGTCGGGGAAAAGCGCATAGTCGGGCCGGCTTAACCGTCTCCCTCGCCTGGCGGCGGCCTGTGGGATGAACGCCCACCCCAAGACGTCCAGCGTGGGGCGCAGGAACTCCGTCTCGGTCTGGTTCTCGTTCCACGTCTCGCCCAGTCTCTTGCCGTGCTCCCATAGCTCGCGTAAACGAACGAACACCGGGTGCGGGTCCTCGGCCCACTCCGGGTACCGCGGCAGATGGGTCTCCAGGTAATGGCGCGAGAAGAGCGACTTGCCGGCCGGGGAGGCAGACAAGGACGAGATCGGTACTCCAGATGAATAGGAATGTGGCATGTCCGCTCCCCGGTAAGAGGCGGATTGAACGAGTTGGAGGCCCTCGAAGCCTGGGATTGCAGCTCAGTCATCCCGATTATACGCCATCTTTCGGCCCTGAGCAACTGCGGCGACTCAGAAGGGGCAAGGCGTTCCCGGCGCGGTCGTGCACGTCTGCCCCTTGCGCCCGAAAATGCGGGGGACGGCGAGCTGCTGTAGGAATGCCTCGCGCCTACTGCTCGACTGCGGCCGCCACCAGGTCCATGAACACCGGATAGTCGCGGTTGTAGAGGAACCCGGCCGGGTCGCCAGCGCGGTTGCGCAGCATGATCGCCACGATGTCGAGAGCCGGCATGATGACCAGCACGCTGTGGCCTGCTCCGCCGTGACAGTAGGTCCCATAGGGCACGATGGTCCCCAATTCGGGCGTGTCGGGCGCGGCCTTGATCCACCAGAAGAGCCCGCGGTGAGGGTAGTTCGGCCGGCCCGGCAGCGGGAACTGGCAGGTCGTCATCATCTGCACGGTGAGGGGCGCCATCACCCGCACCCCACCCAGCTCGCCCCCGTGCAGCAGCATCACCCCGCAGGCCGCCAGATCACGGGCGTTGCTGATCAGCCCACCGGCCACCGATCCGGCCCGCCGCGCCGTGCGCGCGTCGGGGAGGTGCGACATCCAATCCCGATTCACGATCTCCGCGATGTCGCCCACCAGCTCTTCGGGGAAATCCCACCCGATGCGGCGCAGTCCCAGCGGATCGAACATCCGCTCTTGCAGCAAGTCGGGTACCCGCTGCCCGCTGGCGCGAAAGATCAGTTCGCCCAATGCTGCGACGGCCGGATCAGAGTAGATGTGGCTCGCGCCCGGCTCGAAGACCACCCCGCGCGTCACGCGGGCGATCGCATGGCGAAAGTAGGTGGCGGCCAACTCCTCGCCTGGCCGCCGGTCCCGCCAGCAGCCGTAGTAGTCAGGGTCGCCGGCCGGAAAGCCGCTCGAATGGGTGGCCAAGTGACGAACCGTGATCTTCTGCAAGGTCTGAGCGGTTGGGGTCGTGGGGTCGTCGCCCAACAGCTCGGGGAGATGGCGGTACACGGGCTCATCCAGCCACAGCACGCCGTCCTCGATCAGCAAGGACAGCGCGATGGCGGTGAAGCCTTTGGTGACGGAATAGAGGGGAACCAGCGTGTCGGCGTCGAAGGGATGGTCATTCTGTGGGCCGCGGACGCCCCAGTACCACTCGCCGACGATCTTGTCGCGCCGCGTGACGAGCGCCGCGCCGCCGGTGCCTCCCAGTTGGTCGCTCACGCGGCGGGCGTAGTCTCTGGCCTTGAACAGTCGGGATGAAGACATGCCGACAGATTCGGGGGCTACGGTTTCGAAGCTCATGGAAGGCCTCCTATCAGGTTAGCGCCGATGATACACGTTGATATTATACCACCAGGACCACGAACCGGCGAGCACCAACGCCGCCCCAGAACCGAATTGCTCTCAGCAACCTCCCCGTCCCGTTTGACAACTCCCCCCATGCGCGGCACAATAGAGGCGGCGGACGACGACGTCAACCCTATCACAGGAGATGGCTCATGGATCCTATGCGGAGCGCCCTCATCGCGCTCTCCCACAACCGCGCACTGCAAGAACTGATCGTGCGGGTGGCGCTTTCGCGACGCATGGCGCGACGCTTTGTGGCCGGCGAGACGCTGGCCGAGGCGCTGGCCGCAGTCAAAGGGCTGAACAGCCGGGGCATGGTCGCAACGCTCGATCACCTGGGCGAGAATGTGACGGCCGCGGCCGAAGCCATCGCTGCGGCTGACGAGTATCTGGCGGCGTTGGATGCCCTCTATCTGGCCCAAGCCAACTGCAACGTCTCCGTCAAGCTGACGCAGATGGGGCTGGACCTGGATGATGATCTCTGCCACGACAACGTGCGCCGGATCGTCCACAGGGCGGCTGAACTGGGCAACTTCGTGCGGATTGACATGGAGGGTTCGCCGCACACCGCGGCCACGATCGCCCACTATCGCCGGCTGCGCCGCGAGTTCTCCAATGTCGGCATCGCGATCCAGTCGTATCTGCACCGCAGCCGGGCCGATGTGGAGGCGTTGATCGCCGAGGGGATCGGTCACTTCCGGCTGTGCAAGGGCGCCTACGATGAGCCAGCCGCGATCGCCTATCGGGAACGACCGATCGTGACCCAGGCGCTCAACGAGTTGGTGCGCCTGTGTCTGGCGCCAGCAGGGCGGGCCCGGGGCGCATACGCCGCGATCGCCTCGCACGATGAGGAGGTGATCAACTATGCTCGCACGTTTGCCTATCAGCACGACATCGCACCCACCGCCTATGAATTCCAGATGCTCTACGGCATCCGCCGCGAGCTCCAGGCCGAGCTCGTGCGCCGCGGCTACCAGGTGCGCATCTATGTGCCCTACGGCGGCCACTGGTATCCCTACTTCATGCGCCGCCTGGCGGAACGGCCCGCGAATCTGCTCTTCTTTCTGCGCGCGTTGGTGGGGGATTAGGCGCTGGAGGTTGGAAGTTGGAAGTTGGAGGTTGGAAATGTTGATGGGGGATGGATTCGACGCGACGGGAGAGAGTTGAAGGGGTTATTACGAAACGTATGACACCTCAGGAGATGTCTATGGCGTACAATTGCATCGTGTTGGTCAAGCAAGTGCCCGACACCGCTCACCTCAGCGGCAAGACCATGAAAGAGGATGGCACTGTGAACCGTGCGGCATTGCCGGCCATCTTCAACCCCGAAGATCTGAACGCACTGGAGATGGCTTTGCAGGTCAAAGACCGGCATGGCGGCCAAGTGACGGTGCTGACGATGGGCCCCCCGCGGGCGGCCGAGGTGTTGCGCGAAGCGCTGTTCCGCGGCGCCGATCGGGTGATCCTGTTGACCGATCGGAAATTCGCCGGATCGGACACCCTGGCCACCTCCTATGCCCTCAAATGTGCGGTTGAGCGCACGGGCGATTACGACCTCGTCTTTTGCGGACGGCAGGCGATAGATGGCGACACGGCCCAGGTCGGTCCGCAGGTGGCCGAGAAACTGGGCCTCCCGCAGATCACCTATGCGGAATCCATCCTGGCGCTGCAAGACCGCGAGATCGTCGTGCAGAGGGCTTTCCCTCTCGGCAAGGAGACGGTGAAATGCGCCTTGCCTTGTCTGCTGACCGTGATCAGCTCCGCCAACCAGCCTCGGCCTCCCTCGGCTCGCAGGATGATGGCTTGCAAGCTGGCCGCTACCCCACTTGAGTATCCCGCCTTGCTGAAGCAGTGGCCCGAGTTCGAGACGGCGGAAGCTCTAGACCATTATCTGACCGAGCGCGATCAGAAGATTCCGATCTGGACGGCGGCCGATATCGGCGCTGATGAAGAGAAGCTGGGCCTGGACGGTTCGCCAACCAAGGTGTGGAAAGTGGAATATGTCGTGCTCGAAACGAGCGAAAGCAAACAGGTCCCGCCTACCCTGGAAGGCGTTTCTGGCCTGGTCAAGGAGTTGATTCAGGGCCACATCCTGTGAAGGGGAAACGAGGGCATGAACAAGAATAGGGAAGTCTGGGTCTTTATCGAACAAGAAGCCGGCCAGATCGCCGCGGTCAGCCTGGAGCTGCTCTCTAAAGGGCGGGAGTTGGCCGAAAGGTTGGGCAGCCGGGTCTGCGCCCTGCTGTGCGGTCACGGCATCGCGCATCTGGCTGAAGAGGCCATCTATCACGGCGCGGACCTGGTGTTGCTGGCCGATCATCCCGATCTGGCGCTCTACCGCTCTCTGCCCTACGCCAGGGTCGCCATTGATCTTGTGCAGGCTCGCCGGCCTTATATCTTTCTCCTGGGCGCGACGCCGAACGGACGCGACCTGGCCCCGCGTGTCGCCAGCGCCGTGCGCGCCGGACTGACCGCCGATTGCACCGACCTCCAGATAGGCGATTTTCGGCAGAAGGGCCGGGTGTACTCCGATCTGCTCTATCAGATTCGGCCCGCCTTTGGCGGCAACGTCATCGCCACCATCGTCAACCCCGAGATGCACCCGCAACTGGCCACCGTGCGCGAAGGGGTGATGCGTCTGGGTGCTCCGGACCGCACGCGCCGCGGCGAGATCGAGACGATCGAACCGCAATTCGATGGCCGCGACCTGGTGCTGCAAATAGTGAAGAGGGAAATGCAGCCGCCCTGCTGCAATCTGACAAGCGCCTCGATCATTGTCGCCGGCGGCGCGGGCATGGGCAGCAAGGAGAATTTCCAGCTCATCCATGAGCTTGCCCAGACGCTAGGGGGTGAAGTGGGGGCCTCGCGCGCTGCTGTGGATGCCGGTTTCATCGCAGCGGAGCATCAGGTGGGGCAGACCGGCGTCACTGTCCGGCCCCGGCTCTATATCGCCTGCGGCATCTCGGGCACAGTCCAACACCGCGCCGGGATGGATCAGTCCAGCAAGATCATCGCCATCAACAGCGATCCTGCCGCCCCGATTTTTCAGATCGCGCACTACAAGATCGTCGGCGACCTGAACCAGGTCATCCCCTGGATGATCCGCGCTTACCACGAGAACGCTAAGTAGAGGAACTGAGCATGGCAGAGAATTTCTTTACTGAGAACCCGGATTTGCAATTCCGCCTGGACCAGCTCGACCTCAGCCAGGTTGTCGAGATCATGGAGGATGGGTACCGCTACCACGCTCAGTATCCGGCTGCCCCGCGCAACTATGCAGACGCCAGGGATAACTTTCGGTTGCTGCTGACCGTGTTGGGTGAGATTTGCGCGGCCCGCGTGGCACCGCGGGCGGCCGCAGCCGACCAGGAAGGCGCACGGTTCCAAGATGGCCGGGTTTCCTATGCCGCCGCGACGCAGGAAGCGTTGAACCTCTTCCGGCAAGCCGAGCTGATGGGCGCGTTCTTGTCCTGGGAGCATGGTGGACTGAATCTGCCGGGGACGATCTGCCGGATGATGATAGAGATGGTTTCTCGCGCCGAGGCCGGGTTGATGGCCGTCTTCGGGCTACAAGAGATCGCTGCCACCATCGAAGAGTTCGGCAGCGAGGAAATGAAGGCCCGGCTTCTGCCCCGTTTTGCACGAGGCGAGGTGACCGGCGCGATGGTGCTCACCGAGCCTGACGCCGGTTCGGACTTGGGAGGGGTGCAGACGCGTGCCACCCTGCGGGCTGAACCCGGTGAGGCAGATGGGGTGTGGCGGCTGAACGGCGTCAAGCGATTCATCACGAACGGCTGCGCGGATGTCTTGCTGGTGCTGGCGCGCACCGAACCGGATAGCAAAGATGCCCGTGGCCTCTCGCTGTTCCTGGTCGAGGCGGACGAGACGGTGCATATCCGCCGCCTGGAGCACAAGCTGGGCATCCGTTCCTCGCCGACCTGCGAGATCCAGTTCAGCGACACGCCAGCTCAACTGATCGGCAAGCGCCGTTTGGGGCTCATCCGCTACGCGATGAGCATGATGAATGGCGCCCGACTGGGAGTGGCAGCCCAGGCGCTAGGCATCGCCGAGGCCGCCTACCAGGAGGCGGCTCGCTATGCCGAGAAGCGCATCCAGTTTGGCCAACCTATTCGCGCCATCCCCGCGGTCTATCGTATGTTGCTCTCGATGCGCGGAGAGATCGAAGCGACGCGGGCGCTGGTTTGCGAGACCGGGCGGTGGGTAGATCTGAACAAGGTCTACGAGCACCGTTTGCAGAAAGGGGCGAACCCCGATGCCGCCGATCGCCAACGGCAGAAGCAGGCCGATCGCTTGGCGAGCGTCTTGACCCCGCTGGTGAAGTACTACGCCACCGAGATGGGCAACCGGGTCTGTTACCAGGCGATCCAGATTCACGGCGGCGCCGGCTACATGTGCGAGTTCAACGTGGAGCGACACTATCGCGACATCCGCGTGACCAGCATCTATGAAGGCACCAGCCAGCTTCAGATTGTGGCCTGTCTCAGCGGATTGTTGAGCCATGCCCTGGACGATCTGCTGAACGAATGGGCGGCTCTGGACTACGGCGCGGAACTGGCTGGGCTCAAGGGCCAGGTGGCAGACGCCACCGCCCTGTTCAACCAGTGTATTGACCGCTTGAAGGGGAAAGACGAGCGCGCGCTGATTGACTTCTACGCGGCGGATTTGGCCGACATTGCGGTGTATGTCATCAACTGCTGGTTGATGTTGCGGGATGCGCGCCTGGCAGAGAGGAAACGCGAAATGGCCCGCGTTTATATCGCCGAGACGCTGCCCAAGATACACGGCAAGGCGGCGGTGTTCCAGACGCTTGACCCGGCCCCCCTGCAAGCCCGAGAGCTGATCCTGGCCGAATCCTGCTGAACCGAATACCAGTTCCCAATCTACCAGCTACCGGTTTCCTGGAGTTCCCATGACCCCCTTCGACATCCTGCGCGGCAAGACCGCGGTGATCACCGGCAGTGGCCGCGGCATCGGCCGCGCGATCGGCCTGGCGCTGGCCAGCCACGGCGCGAGCATCGCGGTCAACTACTTCCGGCAACGCGAGCAGGCAGAAGAGACCGCCGCCCAGGTCGAGGCGCTGGGCGGCCGGTCGGTCGTGGTCAAAGCCCATGTGGGCGAGATCGCGGGAGTGCAGCGGTTGGTCGCCACCGCCGCGGAGACGTTCGGCGGGGTGGACATCTTCATCGGCAACGCGGCGTCGGGCGTGCTCAAGCCGGTCATCGAGCAACAAGCGAAGGGATGGGACTGGACGCTGAACATCAACGCCCGTTCGCTTCTCTTCGGCGCGCAGGCGGCCGCGCCCTACATGATGCGGAGCGGCTGGGGTCGCATCATCGGCATCAGCAGCTTCGGCGGCCGCCGCGTGCTGCCGGAATATAGCCTGGTGGGGGTGAGTAAAGCGGCCATCGAGACGCTGATTCGCTATCTGGCCGTCGAGCTGATCCCCCACGGCATCGTCTGCAACGCAATCAGCCCTGGGGTCGTCGAGACCGAGGCGTTGAACTTCTTCCCCAGCAAGGATGCAATTCTCTCCGAAGGGTTGCGCCGCACCCCCGCCGGCCGATTCGTCACCCCCGAGGAAATCGGCAGGCTAGTCGCCTGGCTCTGCACCGACGACGCCCGCATGATCGTCGGGCAGACCATCGTGATTGACGGCGGGTACGAGTTGATGGCGTAATGCCGATACGACGCGTCATGAGCTGGCGGGGCATTTCGGTAAGGACGGTTTTGACTTCCTGGTTGGGATAGTCGAGTGGGTAGACTGGCCCCTGGACCTCTTTGACGGGCCGCTTCGTCACCCCCGCAGAAATCGGCAGGCTAGTCGCCTGGCTCTCCACCAAAGCCCGCAGAAGAGGAGCCAGAACTGGCCCGGATAGCCAGAAACGATTCGACGAATACGGTCATACATGGGCGGCGACCAGAGTCAAGGTGAGAGGGGGCAGGCCTTCAGCCTGCCCTCTCTCTTACCGTACCACTCGGTGGTCAGAACGGCAACTCACGCGCCTGCGTTGGCGGGGGCCTATTCCGCGGCGCCAGCCGCGGGCAGCGGCCCGGCGACCAGGGTCGCTTCGGCCGCCGGCCTTGCCGTGTGACGGTCGTCCTCAATGTGCAAGACCGCCGGCACGCGGAAGGCGATCAACCCCATCAACGCGCAGATGATGCCGCCCGTCACGAACCAGAAGCGCACCCCCAACGCATCTGCGACCGGTCCGGCGATCGCCATCCCCAGGGGCGACATCGCGGCGCTCACGCTGCCGACCACGGTCATCACGCGGCCCTGGATTTCCGGCGGCACCACAGCTTGAAGGATGGCAATGACCGGGCCGTTGGTGATCGGGTTCATGAAGCCGGCCAGGAACATGCTAGCCACGGCCAGCCCGAAAGCGGACGCCGGGCTCAGGCCGATCAGGAGTGTGCCGAACCCCATCCCGACCAGCCCGGACAGGGTGGTCAGGATGCGCCGGCGGAAGCCGCCCCATACGCTGAGAAGCAGACTGCCCGCTACCACGCCGACCCCCCAGGCCGAGTTCATCCAGCCGAGCTGCAGCGCGCCGCCGCTGAAGTGCTTGGTTACGAGGATGGGCATCAGCGAGAAAGCCGGGTTGAGGGTGAAGTTGATGACGGTAGCCATGATCAGCAGCGCGAAGACGCCGGGCCAGCCGTAGATGAAACGCAAGCCCTCGCGCACATCACGCCAAAGCAGGCGTGGGGTGATGACCGCCTGGGCGTCTGCCAACTGGCGCGGCGGCTGCGGGATCGTGACGAAGAGGAGCGGCGAGATCGCGATCAGCGCGGTGAACACATCCATCGCCAGGATGCTGTGCATCGGGAACACGCTCAGCGCCAGCGCGCCGGCGGGCGGCGAGATGATGTTCATCACGCCGTGCAGCGTCTGATTCAGACCCGCCACCCGCGAAAGTTGCTGTTTGGGAACCATCAGCGAGGTGGAAGCCTGCATCGCGGGCCAGTGGAAGGCGCCGCCGATCGAGCGTATCAGCATAACCGCGTAGATGTGCCAAATCTGGATCGCGTTTGCCCAGTACAGGTAAGCCAGCAGCCCGGCCGCCAGCGCCACCAGCCCATCGGCCGCGATCATCACCCGGCGGCGATTCCAACGGTCCACCAGCGCGCCAGCGAACGGCCCCAACAACACTTGCGGCAGGATCGCGACCAGGGTAGCGGTCGCCAGCACGGTGGCAGATCCGGTGGTCTTGGTCAGCCACCAGACCAGGGCGAACTGGGCCAGCGAGCTGCCGAGGAGCGAGAACGCCTGCCCGGTCCAAATGGCGAAGAAGCGCGTCGCCCACGGCGACGTCTTGGTCTCAGCGGTTGGGGTCGAGTCGTGCATGGTGCGAACCTTTCGAGATGGCTTCAGAAGGATGGCGGCATCATATCACACGAGTTGAGTTTTGTCAATACGATACTAAAGATTATCTATATCCTGGTGAATAAAATTCAGGAAGACACTGGCCGAGACGGATTGGACGACGGCAGTCTGATCTATTCTACGTGCAGTGTGATGTGAAGTTGCGGCCAAGAGGGTGTAGCGGAGCTGTTCGGCGCGTGTTCAGGACAGTTGTTCATGCCGGGCGCGACACCAGTGCGCAGCCTCCCTGTGGGACGGTCAGTGAAAACGGGACGCGGACTAGCGCGGACGAGCGCTGATGGTTGCTCTTCTCCGCGTTTTTCCGCGTTCATCCGCGTCCGGTTCTCAGGCCAGGCGGCCAGCTATCTGCCGGCGAGCCGACCTGGGCCGGCCGATTCTACACGTTCTCGATCACGCGCTGCAGCCTGGCGCGCACTTGCGCTCCGATCTCGGCAAGCTGGGGATTGTTGACCGCGGCCATGGATGCCAGCGGATCAATCGCCGCGACTTCCACCAAGCCCGCTGCTTGCTCCTGGATGATCACGTTGCACGGCAGCATGGTCCCGATCTTGTCCTCGACCAAGAGGGCCTGGTGTGCGAAGGGTGGATTGCACGCGCCCAGGACGCGGTAGTTGCGGAATTCCACATCGAGCTTCTTCTGCAAGGTGGCCTTCACGTCAATCTCTATCAAGACGCCGCACCCCTCCTTCTGGAGCTCGGCGATCACGCGCTCGCGTGTCGCCGTGTCGCGTCGAACGGCATCTCTACCGTCTTGTTGTAATAGTAGCTCATGAGCAAACCTCCATGATCACACCAGAAAAAGAATGGGGCGCCATGATCGGCATGGCGCCCCTGGACAGAGAGTGAGTGGGTCCCCCGGGATTCGAACCCAGGACCAACCGGTTATGCATCCCACTACGGCTTTCGCCGCCCCTTTCGGGTTTGTGGGCTGGACTATCTCTTCGCCCCAGAGCGGGGCGCCTGCCGTCTAGTCTCTACACCTTCCCCTTGCGGGGCTTGGCTCGGGATGACCAGGCCATACGGCGCAGGCTCCCCCGAATTTGACAGGTATCGCCTGGAGATCGCTCTCCAGACAGCCCCCGGCAACGCGCCCTATCGCCATTGACTTAGGCTCGCCGCCCTTGAGCCGGTCGCTCTAACCGCTGAGCTAGGGACCCCCAAAACGAGAGCGGGTGACGGGATTCGAACCCGCGACATCCTGCTTGGAAGGCAGGCGCTCTACCGCTGAGCTACACCCGCGCGCCGCAGTTAGCTGAAACCCCGACCATGTACTCTTCAATCTCAGTATAACCGAAATCGTCCCGCACGTCAAAGCGCGGGTAAGCGCCTGATTTGACACCGCGGCCCTACTCAGGTATACTCTATTCTTACTCGCGGGGCTGTAGCTCATCTGGGAGAGCGCTACAATCGCACTGTAGAGGCAAGGGGTTCGAGTCCCCTCAGCTCCACTGATGCCCGTTGTGTTTGGCGGGCAGAATCGCCAATTGAATCGCTGGCGTCGAACGGGAGTAGTAGGCCAGTTCCACAGAGAGCGGGGGAGGGTGGAAACCTCGCAGGCGGCCGGAACCCGCCCCAGGCCGAACTCGTCCGGGAGCCGCGCAGGTGAAAAGCCTTCCAGCATAGCTGACTAACCTGCGCCGGGTCTGCCCGTTATAGCAGTCACCAGAGTGGTCGGAATATACACGGGGCTGTAGCTCAATTGGGAGAGCGCTTGAATGGCATTCAAGAGGTAAGGGGTTCAAATCCCCTCAGCTCCACCTGACCGGCAACCAGGGTGGTACCGCGGAGTCCCCTTCGTCCCTGTGGCGCAAGGGGATTTCTGTTTTATTGCGATCCAACATCCCGCTCTGCATGAGGCGATCATGGCTGATAAATATATACCACAGGAGATTGAATCCCAGTGGCAACGGCGCTGGGCGGAATCCGGCTTGTACGCGACCAGGCAGGACCCGACGCGGCCTAAATTCTATTTCCTGACGATGTTGCCCTATTCATCCGGCGACTTGCACATCGGGCACTGGTATGCGATGGCGCCGTCGGATGCGGCCGCGCGCTATAGGCGCATGAAGGGTGACAACGTTTTCTTCCCTATCGGCTTCGATGCGTTCGGGCTGCCAGCCGAGAATGCGGCGATCAAGCACGGCATCCATCCGTATCGTTGGACCTGGTCCAATGTCGAGCATATGCGGGGCCAACTGCGCAGCATGGGCGCGATGTGGGCCTGGGATCGTGAGGCGGTTTCATGCGACCCGCGCTACTATGCGTGGAGCGAATGGTTCTTTCTGAAGTTGTACGAACACGGTCTGGCCTATCGGAAATACGCGCCCGTGGACTTCTGCCCCACCTGCAACACCACCCTGGCGCGTGAACAGGTGTGGGGCGATGACCGTCATTGCGAACGCTGCGGCACACAGGTGGTCAAGAAGGAACTGAACCAGTGGTTCTTCAAGATCACCGACTACGCCGACGAATTGCTGCGCTTCGACGGGATTGACTGGCCCGAACGCATTCGCGTGGCGCAAACCAATTGGATCGGCCGCAGCGAAGGCGCGGAGGTGGAGTTCACAGGGGTCAGAAGTCAGGAGTCAGGCGACCTGATCACTGTCTTCACCACGCGGCCCGACACCCTGTGGGGCGCGACCTTCATGGTGCTGGCGCCGGAACATCTGTTGGTAGACAAACTGACGACCGCCGAACACGCCGAGGCGGTGGCAGCTTACAAGTATCAGGCCAGTCGCCAGAGCGAGATCGAGCGCACCTCGACCGACAAGGAGAAGACCGGCGTCTTCATCGGCGCGTACGCGACCAACCCGGTCAATGGCGAGCGCATCCCGATCTGGATCGCAGACTACGTGCTGACGACCTACGGAACTGGCGCGATCATGGCCGTGCCGGCGCACGACGATCGCGACTTCGCCTTTGCGCTGAAGTTCGGCCTGCCGATCATCCCCGTTATCGAACGCACAGACCAGCGCGCCAAGAGCGCGGTATGGGAGGGCTCGGTCGTCGGCGATTTCGACGGGGCGCTCCGCGCCGCGGGCCTGAAGTGGGATTGGCTGACGATCGCGGGCCGCGGACGTTTCTATGCGGTCGCGCTGGAGGGAGACGCCCAGGTCGCGGCCTACACATCGTTTCTGCAAGCACACCTGAAGCCCGGCCACTGGGCCGACGTCGTCGGCCGCGGCTGGCAGGTGGTGTTCCACGATGGGCCGGTGACGCTGGACTCGGTTCGCGCCGACGCAGCGATCATGGCGCGCTGTCACGCCGGCTATGACTATACGCGGCAGTTCCGCACCACCATGGAGATGTGGTGGGCGGTCGAGTGGTATCGCGACCTGCTGTACCATGCCGAATACGGCGCGATGATCCACTCCGCCGCGTTCAGCGGAGTTCCCGGCGACGTGGCGAAGCAGAAGGTCACAGATTGGCTGGCGGAACGCGGGGTGGGCAAGTTCGCCATCAACTACAAGCTGCGCGACTGGCTGATCAGCCGCCAGCGTTACTGGGGCGCGCCGATCCCCATGATCTACTGCCCGGTGTGCGGCATCGTGCCCGTGCCCTATGCTGATCTGCCGGTGTTGCTGCCCGAAGACGTCGAAATCCCGGCCACGGGCGAGAACGCGTTGAAATTCCACGAAGGCTTTCTGCACGTGAAGTGCCCGCAGTGCGGCGGCGACGCCACCCGCGAAACTGACACGATGGACACCTTCATGTGCTCGTCGTGGTACAATTATGCCTATGTCGCGCCCTACTGGAAGGCCGGCGAACCGCTGAGCCGAGATGACACGCCGTGGGATCCCCAGGCCGGCGCGTACTGGCTGCCCGTGGATCAATATACCGGCGGCCCTGAACACGCCACCATGCACCTGCTGTACACGCGCTTCTTCACCAAGGCGCTGTGCGACATCGGTGTGCTGCCGTTTCGCGAGCCGATGCTGCGCTTGTTCAACCAGGGCATCATTTTGGGGCCAGACGGCCAACGCATGAGCAAGAGCAAAGGCAACGTGGTGGCGCCCGATGAGTGGGTAGAACGCTACGGCGCCGACACCGTGCGCGCCTATCTGATGTTCATTGGCCCGTGGGATGCCGGCGGCCCGTGGAGCGCCCAGGGCATCGAAGGCGTGCGGCGCTTCCTGGAGCGCGTTTGGAGCGTCGTGGTCGAGCCAGGAAACGGGGATCAAGGGTCAGGCGACAAGGGACAGCCCGTCTTGACGAAGTCGGGGGGGGCCGAGGACCGAGGGCAGGAGGCTGATCTGGTCGCCCAAACCCGCACGCTGCGTCACATGACGCACAAGACCCTGCAGAAGGTCACCGAGGACATCGAGGCGTTCAAGTTCAACACCCTGCTCGCCGCGCTGATGGAGTTCAACAACTACCTGGTCAAGGCCAAAGAGACCGCGGTCTACGGTACGCCAGCGTGGGATGAGGCCGTAGACATGCTGCTGCTGATGCTGGCGCCCGAGACGCCGCACATCACCGAGGAGCTGTGGCAGCGGCGTGTTCAGACCCGAAGGGTTTCCGAAAATCCTTCGGGTCTCTTCCGCGCCGCCGCCAGCGTCCATGTCCAGCCCTGGCCCGTCTTCGATCCTGAGCTGGCCAGGGCAGATACGATCACCCTGGTGGTCCAGGTCAACGGCAAGGTGCGGGATCGCATCGAAGTAGCCACGGGAATCACCGAAGAGACCGCGCGCGAGCTGGCGCTGGCCCAGCCGGCCGTGCAGAAATGGCTGGAAGGCAAGTCCGTTCGCAAGGTCATCTTCGCCGGCGGCAGGTTGATCAACATCGTGGTCGGCTGAAGGGGCCGCGCCTCTGTGCCTGCCCGTATACATCACCCCTCCCATGAGGGTTGACCGACGTTCTGCCAGCATATCCAGGAGGTAACTCATGGCGCTCTTGTTGACGCGCGCCGATGTGCAGTCTGCCCTCTCCATGACAGACGCCATCGAGGCGGTGGAAGAAGCCTTCCGCCAGCAGCAGGTGGGGAATGCGCAGTTGCCGCTGCGCACCCCCATCCGCATTCCGCAGCACCACGGTCTGGTGCTCTTCATGCCCGCCTACATTGGCGGCGAGATGGACGCCTTGGGCATGAAAGTCGTCACGGTATATCCCGACAACCCCGCTCAACATAGCCTGCCGATCATCCTGGCGACGGTGCTGCTCAACGATCCGTGCACGGGGAAACTGGTGGCCATGATGGACGGCGCGTATCTGACCGCGCTGCGCACGGGCGCGGCCAGCGGCGTGGCCACCAAACACCTGGCCCGTGCAAATGCGAAGGTGGTAGGCATGTTCGGCGCCGGCATCCAGGCGCGCACGCAGCTCATGGCGATGTGCGCGGTCCGGCCGATCACAGAGGTGCGCGTCTACGAGCGCGCGCCCGACGTGGCGCGCAGCTTCTGTGACGACATGGCGGCCAGCCTGAAGATCACCGCTCGGCAGGTGATGGAACCGCGCGAGGCCGTGGCTGGGTGCGACATCGTGATCGCGGCCACCACCAGCAAGACGCCGATCTTCGATGGCGCCTGGCTGGAGCCGGGGACGCACATCAACGGCATCGGCTCCCATTCGCTGGACGCGCGCGAGCTGGACTCGACGACGATCAAACGCAGCAAGGTGGTGGTTGACCTGCGCAGCGCCGCGCTGGCCGAAGCCGGCGACCTGGTCACCCCGATCAACGCGGGCGAGATCAGCGCGGATCACATCTACGCGGACCTGGGCGCGATCGTGACCGGCAAGCCGGGCCGCACAGATGATGGTGAGATCACCCTCTTCAAGTCGGTCGGGTTGGCCATTCAGGATGTCTCGGCCGCCATCAAAGTATACCAGCTTGCCAGAGCGAAGGGCATCGGGCAAGAAGTGAACCTGTAGGCCCGCGGTGCGCCGCAAGCTCTGATACGGAGGAACGCTTCATGTCTGCATCCATCGCCACGTCGGCTGCGCCTGCCGCCATCGGCCCCTATAGCCAGGCTGTGGCCGCGGGCGACTTCATCTTTTGCTCCGGCCAAATGGGTCTTGATCCCGCCACTGGCGCTCTGCGCGAGGGGGTGGCGGCTCAGGCCCGGCAGTCGCTCGATAACCTGGCCGCGGTTCTGGCCGCGGCCAGCGCGAGTTTCAGCGATGTCGTCAAGACCACGATCTATCTGACGGACCTGGCCGATTTCGCGACCGTCAATGCCATCTATGGTGAGCGTTTTCCGGCCGTCAAACCCGCGCGCGCGACCGTCCAGGTCGCTGCCTTACCCAGAGGTGGGCTGATCATGATCGAGATGATTGCCTGCACCGCGCGATGAGCCGTGCACGCCTCTAGCGCGCCGCGGTCACTTTGCGTTTTGTCTACACCTCCGGTATAATCTCTGCTACGCTACCGTGGAGGGGGAGAACTCACTCGCATGAAAAAGCATCGGGCGCCCCGGTTTGCCCAGACTGCGGGCGGAGAGAACTTCATGGAGGACCTGCCGGCAGACGCATTCGACTTTCCGCAACTGCGCGCCGGTGCTGTGGTGGAAGGCAGGATCGTGAGCGTCAGCCCATTCGAGATCCTGGTAGACATCAGCCACAAGGCCGATGCCCTCGTGGATCCTCGCGAGCTGGAGAAACTCGACAAGGACTTCTTGGCCAGCTTGCAGGTCGGCGCTTCCGTCGCAGCCTACGTGCTCCAGACGGAGGATGATGATGGCAACGTCGTCATCTCGCTGCAGCGCGCCCAACAGGAGCAAGACTGGCAGCAGGCCGACGCGTTATACGAAGCCCAAGACATCTTCGAAGGGGTCGTCATGGGTTTCAATCGCGGCGGCGTGATCGTGCGCGTCGGCCGCGTGCGTGGCTTCGTGCCTGCCTCGCAGCTCTCTCCGCGCTGGCAGGCGCTCCAGGACGCAGATGGCGACCCCGAACAACGTTGGGCCAGATTGGTCGGTCAGAAGCTGCAACTCAAGGTCGTCGAGCTGGATCATCTGCGCAATCGGCTGATCCTCTCGGAGCGCATTGCGGTGCGCGACTGGCGCAAAGAGCAGAAAGATCGGCTGCTATCTCAGTTGCACCCTGGCCGCGTCCTGACGGGGGTTGTCGCCAGCCTGGCCCAATTCGGCGCTTTTGTGGACCTCGGCGGGGCCGACGGCCTGATTCACCTCTCCGAGTTGGCCTGGCGCCGGATTGACCATCCGAGCGAGGTCGTCCAGGTCGGGCAGCAGGTGAAGGTGGTGGTCCTGAGCATTGACGATGAGAAAAAGCGCATTGCTCTGAGCCTCCGACGGCTCATGCCTGAACCGTGGTCGGTGGTCAGCCAGGAGTATGCGATCGGACAGGTCGTCGCGGCCAGGATCACCAAGCTGACCAATTTTGGGGCCTTCGCCAAGATCAGCGAATCCATCGAGGGGCTCATCCACATCTCCGAAATGGCCGATTACCGCATCAATCACCCCAAGGAAATCGTCCATGAGGGAGACGAGGTTCAGGTGCGCATCATCAAGATAGACCCACAGAATCGGCGCATCGGCTTGAGCCTGCGTCAGGCCGCCGAAGAGTCCTATGTGGACCTGGATTGGCGCGAAGAGGCCAAAGCGGTGTTGGCGCAGGAAGATGGGCCGCTGACGGCCGGTCAACGGATAGCTGCAGGGCGGGTATAGCAATCGCCGCACACCCTGAGTCATGGCCACCTGGCGTTCAAGAGGCGCATCAAAGCCATATCGGTAGCTGACACTGGTGCAGTTGCAGACGCCAGCGCCTGGTTTGGAGAGCGGAGACATCGAAATGTCCCGCTCCCTGTTTTCTCTGCGCACCGCACCTAAGAGGATGCCCGCTTACGACGCCGCGGCCGAACTGTGATACAATATGCCATAGGCAGGAGCGTAGGGTGCGATTGCGCCAGCATCCCTCAGGACGAAGCAAGCTCCCCCCAGACCAGGAGATTGCCTTCGTCCTGGCTCAGGCCAGGGCTTCGCAAACCATGTCCTGAGCGTATCTTCTCAATAATTCGGGGTAGGGGCATGGCCTTGCGCCTGCCCGTCAGGGCGACCGCAAGGGTGCGCCCCTACAAATTGAGAAGATACTCCTGAGCTTGTCGAAGGATGCGCTCGCAATGACTGGCGGGAGCGATTCTCAGGACAGTTGCCCGTGCCGTGTGCGCCGCCAGTGCGAAGCCTCCCCGTGGGACGGCGGATGAAAAACCGGTGGGTTGGATTCGAGGCTTTAGCCGGTTTGGTGGTCGGCGGCAGAAGCCGGCTAATCCCGAAGGGAGGCTTCGCACAGCTCCGCGTTCCGTTTTCAGGAGGGGCAGGCCGAAACCAGTCGGTGTCATTGGGAAGAGAGCATTGAGGATAGAGAATCATGGCCGATAACTTAGATCGGTTTACGAAATACGCGCGCCAGGTATTGCAGATTGCCCAGGAAGAAGCCATTCGTCTGAATCACAACTATATTGGCACCGAGCATCTACTTCTTGGCCTGGCGAAAGAAGAACATGGCCTGGCATCGCGTGTCTTGAAGGAATTGGGAGCGGCCCCGGCCGATGTGTTGCGGGTCGTCGAACGTATGGCTCCGCGCAACCCGCGGCCGCCTTTTGGCAAACCCGCGCTGACACCGCGCACCAAGCGGGTGATCGAGCTGGCGGTGGAAGAGGCGCGGCTGATGGGTCATTCCACCATCGGGCCAGAGCACTTGCTGCTGGGCCTGGTGCGAGAGGCTGAGGGGATTGCGGCCGATGCGCTGCGCAGCATGGGCCTGACGTTCGACCGAATACGCGTGCAGACCAACAAGACAGTGCTGGAAAGCCAGGTGCAGGAGAAGGCCAGCAAGAAGAAGGAGAGCAAGACTCCGCTGACCGATCAACTCGGCATGGATCTCACCGCACGCGCTGAGGCTGGCAAGCTCGATCCGGTGATTGGCCGCGAGAAAGAGATCGAGCGCGTGATCCAGATCCTCAGCCGGCGCACCAAAAACAACCCGGCCCTGATCGGCGAGCCGGGAGTGGGCAAGACTGCGATCGTCGAAGGGCTGGCCCAACGCATCATCGCCGGCGATGTGCCGGAGTCGCTGATGGACAAGCGCCTGTTGATGCTGGATGTGGGTGCGCTGGTGGCCGGGACGATCTATCGCGGCCAGTTCGAAGAACGCATGAAGAAGGTAATCGAGGAGATTTCCAACTCCGATGCAGTGCTCTTCATTGACGAAGTCCACATGCTGGTGGGCGCAGGCTCAGCCGGCAGCAGCGTGGACGCCGCCAACCTCCTCAAACCCGCGTTGGCGCGCGGCGAGCTCCAGTGCATCGGCGCGACGACCCTGGACGAATACCGCCGGTACATCGAGGGGGATGCCTCGCTCGAACGCCGTTTCCAACCCGTGTTGGTCGAAGAACCCACGATCGAGCAGACGGTCGCCATTCTGAAGGGTGTGCGCGGGGCCTACGAAAGCCATCACCAATTGAGCATTTCCGACCAGGCGTTGGAGGCCGCGGCGCGCCTCTCGGCGCGCTATGTCCCCGATCGTTTCCTGCCCGACAAAGCCATTGATCTGATGGATGAGGCCGCCAGCCGGGTGCGCATGTACAAGGCCCCCTATGCCACCAGCCTGCGCGAGACATTCCGCGAGCTGAAAACCACGCAGCGGCAGAAGGAGCAAGCTGTCGAGGCCAAACGCTTTGACGACGCCCTGGACTTGCGCGGTCGCGAGGTGGAGCTGGAGCGCAAACTCGAACAGATGCGCCAGGGCTGGCAGCAGTTCGCGCCGCAGCCGGTTGTCTGTGAAGAGGACGTGGCCGAAGTGGTGGGCATGTGGACCGGCATTCCGTTGCAGCGACTGGTGGGCCAGGAAACGGTGCGACTGCTGGAGATGGAGGATTATCTCCACAAGCGCGTGGTGGGTCAAGAGGAGCCAGTCAGGGCGATCGCCAAAGCCGTGCGCCGCGCACGCACCGGCCTGAAGGACCCGAAGCGCCCCATCGGCGCGTTCATGTTCCTCGGCCCCACCGGCGTCGGCAAGACGCTCCTGGCAAAGAGCCTGGCCGAGTTCCTCTTCGGTTCCGAAGAGGCGCTGATCAAGCTCGACATGAGCGAATTCATGGAGCGGCACAATGTCAGCCGGTTGGTCGGCGCGCCTCCGGGCTACATTGGCTACGAGGAAGGCGGCCAGTTGACCGAGGCCGTGCGTCGCCGTCCCTATTGCGTGATCCTGTTGGATGAGATCGAAAAGGCGCACCCGGAAGTCTTCAACATGCTCTTGCAGATCATGGAAGATGGGAACCTGGCGGACGCCAAGGGCCGGCGGGTGGACTTTCGCAATGCGATCGTCATCATGACATCCAACGTGGGCGCCAGTTTGATCAAACACGGCGGCGTGCTGGGCTTTGCAGTGGCTCGCGACGAATCGCAGCAGCAACAGGGCGAGTACGAGGCGATGAAGGAACGGGTGATGGAGGCGCTGAAGCGCACCTTCCGGCCTGAGTTCTTGAATCGCCTGGACGGCGTCATGGTCTTTCACAGCCTGACGCGCGAGCAGATCAGAGACATCGTGAACCTGGAGCTGAACCGGGTGCGCGTGCAGTTGACCGAGCAAAAGATCACCTTACAGGTGGACGATGAGGTTAAGGAGTTCATCGCCAAGGCCGGCTACGATTCGGAGTACGGCGCGCGTCCGCTGCGCAGGGTGATCCAGGACAAGCTGGAAGATCGTCTGAGCGAGGCCATGCTCGGCGGCGAAATGAAGCCAGGCGACACAGTGCGGGTCGTGTTGGGGCCGCAGGATGATATGCAGTTGATCGTGCAACCCGCGGCCGAGCCGGCCGAGCCGGCCGAGCAGGCCCCTGAGCCGGCGCCCACGAAGCAGCCTGACCAAT
>VGOD01000091.1 GCA_016876015.1 Chloroflexota bacterium | reverse complement strand
GACAGCCTGTGCGTCTACACCAACCACCCGATCGGCGGTCCGATGCGTGGGTTTGGGATGGCTGAGATCCACTTCGGCATCGAGCAGCACATTGACCAGATGGCGCACCAGCTCGGCCTTGACCCTGTGGAGGTGCGGCTGAAAAACTGCCTGAAGGAGGGTCAGGAAACCCTGACGGGGATGATCATGCACCCGACCGGGCTGAGCCAATGCATACGGAAGGCGGCGGAGGGGAGCGGGGGGGAGCGAGGGGAGAGGGGCACGGTCAGGAGACCGGCCCCAGCAGAGGGGTGGGAGCGAGGGGAGAGGGGCACGGTCAGGAGACCAGCCCCAGCAGAGGGTGGGGAGAGGGGCACGGTCAGGAGACCGGCCCCAGCAGAGGGTGGGGAGAGGGGCACGGTCAGGAGACCGGCCCCAGCAGAGGGTGGGGAGGGGGGCGCAGGGAAAGAACCGGCTGCGACGCAGGAAAAACTCGTCAAGAAATGGGCGCAACCAGCCGTGTCCTCTGCGGCGCACAAACGTCATGGTAAAGGAATTGCCGCCATGTGGAAGGCGCCTGCCATGCCGCCCAATCCTGGCTCCAGCGCGACCGTGCGTCTCAACGAGGATGGCACGGCAACCGTGAGCATCGGGGGGGTGGACATCGGGCAGGGCGCGCTGACCGCGATGGCGCAGCTCGCGGCCGAAGGGCTGGGCGTGAAGTTCGAGGATGTGCGCGTCAACACGGTGGACACCGACTATAGCCCCTACGAGTGGCAGACGGTCGCCTCTCGCCTGACCTGGAGCATGGGCAACGCCGTGTTGCGCGCCGCGGAAGCCGCACGCACGCAAATCCTGCAGATGGTGGCCGAAGCCTGGGGCGAGAAGCTGAACGACCTGGATATCGTCGAAGGTCAGGTCGTGAGTTACCGGTCCGAGGAATCGTTGCCGTTGAAGGACCTGGTCGTCTATGGCGTGCAGCGCGCTGACGGCACGTGGATCGGTGGGCCGGTGACCGGCCAGGGTCGCTTCATGCCCGACTACGTCACACCGCTCGACCCCGAGACGGGCCAGGGCCCGCGGGCCGTGGTTCACTTCACGACGGGCGCGCAGGCGGTGGAAGTGGAGGTGGACATCGAGACGGGCGAGGTGCAGGTGCTCAAGATCGTGTCGGCCTACGATGTGGGCCGCGCGATCAACCCCGACATGGTGCGCACGCAAATGGAAGGCGGCGCGGTTCAAGGGATGAGCACAGCCCTGCTCGAACAGATCCAGCTTGACCACGGCGCGCCGCGCAACCCCAACTTCAGCGATTATCGCATCGCCACCTCGGTGGATGCGCCGCTGGCGACCGAGAACATCATCGTGGAAGTGCCGCAGGATGACGGCCCGTTTGGCGCACGCGGCATCGGCGAGCACCCGATGGTCCCTACTGCGCCGGCCATCGCCAATGCGATCTACAGCGCGACGGGCGTGCGGATTGATAGCCTACCCATCACAAGCGAGAAGGTCTGGGCCGCGCTGCGCGCAGCGGGCTGACATAGACAGGTTGCCGCTATTCATAGGATGAGCGTGGAGATGTCGTTTTCCCCGTACCGAATTGCCGTATGGCAAGCGTCAGGTTTCCGTAGGACAACAGCCTTGCGTCAAGACTGCAAATGCGGTATAATCAGCAGGCAAAGAACATGTAGTCAACAAGCAGGTTAGAATGCCGTAAGGCGCCGCGTACACGTGGAGGTGCACGATGCGAAAGGCGATGTGGATCGCGTTCGTCATAGTTAGCGTGTTGCTGGCCGGATGTGGACAGGCCGCGCAACCCACGACCAGCCCAGAAACCAAGCTTGGGACGGCATTTATGCTGGCCTTGCCACGCATCGTCGTGGACGTGGACCAGGAGGGCAATCCCAGCGTTCTGGGCATCACCGCTGCGGATATCGGGATGAGCCCGGAAGGCGCCAGGCTGCCCAAGACAGCCGTTGATGCGCTACTGAAGGGCAATGTGCAGCATATCGAGCTGCGCCAGGCTGGACACGGCGTCGTATGGCTCGTCAACGGCAAGCCCATGCCGCACCTCGGATGGAACGATGAATCGCTCGAGTATATGAGCGACCTGGCAGCGTTGCTGAGCCCTGCGAATGCCCAGACGATTCTGACCGTCAAGAAGTTTGTACCCATTGTGCGCCGGTTGGGCCTCGATATCGTGTTGCAGTTCCCAAAGAAAGCCGGCGTCGCGGCGATTCCCCTGGCCGATCCCAATGCGGTCATCAAGTTGGCGCCGGTCGCCTCCACCGAACCAGCGATTGCCATCGCCAAGTTCGAGGTCAAGTACGACGCGAAGGGGGTGCCTGGCATCCTGGGCATCACGACAGAGGACCTGGCCTCGTTGGGGCTGAATGTCCCCGGCAATCTATCTCCTGATCTGCTGAAGAGCCTTCAGACCGCTAATATCCAGCATCTCGAATTGCGCGGGCGGCCCGATGGGTTGTATGTCTACGTCAACAGCAAGGTAGTGCCCAATATCATCTGGGACCAGCAATTCCTGGCGAATGCAACGGAGTTCTACGTGACTGTGTTCGCCGGCGACACCTTTGTGGAGCTGGTCAAGACCGTCTTGCCTGCCGCGCACCGGGCTGACATCGCGATCCTCGTCCATCTGCCGTTGGCGTCCGGCGCGTCAGCGATTCCGGTCGTCAGGCATTAGCCGTCAGTTCTTAAGGAGACTCTACTCTCAAGAGTTACTCACCCATATCATCACAATGGAGGTGCATGATGCGTAAGTCGGCGTTGGTCGTTCTTGTCGTCATCGGTATGTTGCTCGCCGCCTGCGGTCCGGCCATGGTGCCTTCGGCCGCGCCAAAAACAGAGACTGGCGAGACCTTCGTGATCGCACTGCCGCGCATCGTGATCACGCTGGATGCCAAGGGCAAACCTGGGCTGGAAGGAGTGGCGCTGGAGGAGATCGCCAAGACCTTCGGTATGGCCCTCGATCTGAGCGCCTACAGCGTGGATCCCGCGTATGTGAACTGGATGACCAACTCGAACATCCAGCACATTGAGCTGCGGCAGACCGGCGCCGGGTTGGCCCTCCTGGTGAATGGCGCCCTCATGCCGCACATCGGTTGGAGCGATAGCTCTCTCAACCAACTCACCGACCTGGCGCCGCTGCTCTGGCTACGCCAGGACATGGTCAAGAAGTTCGTGCCAATCGTGAGCCGGTTGGGGTTGGACCTGGTGCTGAAGTTCCCTGCACAGGCAGGCGCCAAGGCGATCCCCTACGCTGCTGATCAAATCGCTCTGGCTGGAGCCGCGCCTGCCAAGGACCCAGCCTCGGCAGTCGTGAAGTTCGAGATCAAGTATGACGCCCAGGGCGTCCCCGCCATCCTCGGCATCTCTGCCCAAGACCTGGTCGCGATGGGCTTTGATCCGAATCTGCCGCTGGCTCTCCATCCGTACTATGTCGAGATGCTACAGCTCAACAACGTGCAGCATCTGGAAATCCGCAGCAAGAGTGACGGGCTGTTTGTGTACATCAACGGAACCCCGTTGCCCAACATCGTCTGGGATGGCAAGATGCTGGGCAGCGTGGCAGACGTGGTGGTGCAGTTGTACCAGACGGTTCTCTCGGAAGACTACGCCAAGCTGATCAAGCAGTTCGCGCCGCTCATCAGCAACGCGGATGTCGGGATCATGATCCATTTCCCGCTGGCCAAGGGCGCTGTGCCGATCCCCGCGAAGATGCACTGAGTATGACAACGCTTTGACGCTTTCCGGCCGGAGATTCGGACTGCGTAACACGAAAGGACGTTTCATGCTATGAACGCATCTCGCAACTACGGTCTGCTGCGCACCATTACGCAGGTGCTCAAGATACTGGCTTGGGTGGCGCTGGCCGCGGGCGTCATCGGCTTCATCATTGCTCTGTCAACCGCTGGTCGAGCAGGCAACGAATTGGTGCGCGCGCTGGCATCTGCTGGCGCCGTTGCCGCGCCGGTGCTGGGTGTAGTCTGGTTCGTCCAGCTCTACGGCTTCGGCAGCGTCTTGTCGCTCTTGATGGACATCGAGCAGCACACGAGCGCGCTGGCTGCCCGCCCGCCAACCCCGCCGACACGCTAATCTGAGAGACCGTTAGCCGCTGTCTTGAAGGCCCAAGTCGAACGCACCTCCCGGATGGCCTCCGTGGAGGTGCGTTTTCTGTTGTGGAGAAGTGGAGGAGCGAGTTGACCATGAGGAAGTTGCCCTGGGCCGTGCTCGTCGCCGGCGTCTGGCTGATGACTGCCTGCGCCGCGTCAATCCCAGCCGCCAGCCACGGGACCGCGCCGCACGCTGGCGGCTTCCTGCTGGCGCTGCCGCGCGTGATCGTTGACTTCGACCGGGAAGGCCATCCCAGCATGTTCGGCGTCAAGCTACGAGACGCCGGGTTTGCCCTCGGACCGCAGATCAGCCGCCTCCAGCTCAACCGGTTCTATGTGGACTGGATGACGGCCGCCAACGTACAGCACATCGAGTTCCGTCAAACGGGCCATGGCCTGACGCTGCTGATCAACGGCGCCCCGATGCCGTACCTGGTCTGGCGCGAGGATGCCATGCGCGGCGCGGCGCAGATCATCGCCGCATCATCCGGCCAGGACGCGCGGCGCGTCGAATGGCTCCTCGCCATCGGCCGTCGGCTGGGCGCGAATCTAGTCCTGAGGTTCCCGCGTCGCCCCGGCATGAAAACCATCCCCCTGGCCGAAGGTCGCCGCCCCATCGCAAGCCCTGCAGCCGAGCCAGCCCTCGTCCTGTTCGACCACCGCTTCGAGATCGCATACGACCCCGGCGGCGCCCCATCCTTCCTGGGCATCTCGCCGGAGGATCTGGCTCGCCTGGGCCTGATCGAAGCGCCGCTCGCTCTGACGCCCACGGACATCGCAACCCTGCGCGGACTGAATCTCCAGCACGTCGAGTTGCGCAGCAGGCCCGACGGACTGACCATCTACGGGAACGGCCGGCCAGTCCTGCACCTGGCATGGAACGATGACCTGCTGAACAGCTCCGCCGCGCTCTATGCGCAAATGAACCCCCGCAGCCCGTATATCGCCCTGGTCAACGGCCTGGCGCCGAGCTTGCGCCACGCGCATCTCAGCGTCCTGGTCCACTTCCCGCCAAGGCCTGGGGCTGCGCCGATCCCCATTCGAATGCACCGCTAGAACGTCGGTCAAGCCCGCCCTGGGGCCGGTCCAGGGGAATGCCAAGCCCGCCGGTCGGGCGGTTAAAAACCGCCGCCGCCACTGCACAGCCGATCCTTCGGCAAGCTCAGGACAGGCTCGGCGTCGGCTGGCTCTCGTCGCCGCAGGTTGAGCAAGCCTCGTGCAGCGCGACCGATTTGCCAAAAATGGCCGCTCTAGGGTAAACTGCGTCCGGTTAGTTCCGACCCCTCGCAGGAGATCATCCCATGGCGACCGTTAAGACAATCGGCATCCTCACGGGCGGCGGCGACGTTCCGGGCCTGAACCCCTGCATCAAAGCAGTGGTGGATCGCGCGGTAGATGAAGGCTGCGAAATCCTCGGCTTCCGCCGCGGCTGGGCTGGCCCGCTCAGCATCAATCCCGACGATCCATCCGAGGATTGGCGATGGGTCATGCGGCTGAATAAGGCTGTCGTGCGGAAAATTGATCGCTCTGGCGGCACGTTCTTGCACACCTCGCGCACACGGCCATCGCACGTGCGTCCCGCGGAGACGCCAGCGTTTCTGAGCGATTTTCCCGCCCCTGTCAGCGACCCCGAGACCAACTCCCGCGACTTCACTGTGCACGTCCTGCGCGTTCTGCAACACCTGAAGGTGGACGGGCTAGTCGTGATCGGCGGCGACGACACGTTGAGCTACGCGGCGCGCCTGCACCAGGAAGGCTTTCCAGCGGTTGCGATTCCGAAGACGATGGACAACGACGTGTATGGCACTGATTACTGTATCGGCTTCAGCACGGCGGTGACGCGCAGCGTGGACCTGATCACGGCCTTGCGCACGCCAGCCGGCTCGCACGAACGCATCGCCGTCGTCGAGCTGTTCGGTCGGAACTCGGGCGAGACTTCCCTGTTCGCGGCCTACCTGGCGAATGTAGATCGCGCGATCATCTCCGAAGTGCCGTTCGACCCGCAGAAGCTGGCCTCTATGCTCGTGGAGGACAAGCGCGCCAATCCCAGCAACTATGCGATCATGACGATCTCGGAGGGCGCGAAACCGATTGGCGGCGAGATCGTGGAAAGCGGCGAACCGGATGCCTATGGCCATAAGAAGCTCGGCGGCATCGGCGAAGTCGCCAGTGAGCTGATCAAGAAAGCGACCGGCGAGGAGACCATCTACCAGAAACTGGGCTATCTGATGCGTTCTGGCGCGCCCGACTCGCTGGATCGCATGGTGGCGCTCAGCTATGCCAATCTGGCCACCGATCTGGTCATCCGCGGGCGCTCAGGCCGGATGGTGGCCCTGCGGGACGGCAAATACACGCACATCCCGCTGAGCACCGTCAACTCCAGCGTGAAGCAGGTGGATGTGGACGAGTTGTACGACCGGGAACGCTACCGGCCAAAGGTGGCGAATATGCTCGGCAAGCCCATGTTCCTGTACTAGGCGGAGAGGAACCGATGACCCGACCGCTGAACGATTCGCCCTATCTGTACGGCTTGCACGATCCTGGCGGCGAACACCTGATGGCCGAACAGAAGACGCCCGGCTGGATTCTGTTCACAGAGGAATTGGGAAGCAGCCCCACTGATTTGCGAGGCAGCGACTACAGCCGCTGGGCCAACCAGGAATTCGGCATCCTTGTCAGGCTCAACAACGGGTACGAACCGCGCGGCACGATCCCCTACTCCGTGCAGTACAGCCAGTTTGCTCAGCGCTGTGCGAATTTCGTGCACAATTCCCGCGGCTGCAATATCTGGATCATCGGCAATGAGATGAACTACGCGGTCGAACGGCCGGGCGTGCAATACGATCGCGGCCAGAATCCGCCGCGACTGGTGCAGCCGGGAGAGGTGATCATGCCGGGGCTGTATGCCAACTGCTACCGCCAGTGCCGCACTGCGATCAAAGCAGTGCCGGGCCACAAGGATGACCAGGTGATCACCGGCGCGGTCGCGCCCTGGAATGCTCAGACGACCTATCCGGACAATCCCAACGGCGACTGGGCCAAGTATCAGGAGGATCTCCTCAAGATCCTGGGGCCCTCGAATTGCGACGGCGTCGCGATCCACGCCTACAGCCACGGCGCCGATCCCAAGCTCGTCTACACCGATGCGTTCATGAATCCGCCGTTCCAGAACCGGCAGTACAACTTCCGCACATACCAGGACTTCATGCGCGCCATCCCGCCCAGCATGCGCCACCTGCCGGTGTACTTGACAGAGGCGGACCAGGACGATGAGTGGCGCAACGAAAACAACGGTTGGGTGCAGCGCGCCTATGGTGAGATCAACTGGTGGAACCAGCAGGCAGGCAACCAGATCATCCGCGCCGTCATCCTCTACCGCTGGCCGCGCGGGTTGGACAAATGGGGGATCGAGGGCAAAGCTGGCGTAATCGAAGACTTCAAGCAGGCGATGGCCCACAAGTATCGGTGGGACAATATCGTGCAGGTGACGACGACCCAACCGACGCAACCCACTCAGCCGACGCAGCCAACCCAACCAACCCAGCCGACTCAACCGACTCAACCAACCCAGCCGCCGGCCGATACCAGCCCTATCCGCTTCGCGGAGACAGGACGCACGGCCCAGGGCGCGTTCGCGGCGTTCTATCGCCAATACGGGCTTGATCTCACAGGCTACCCCATCTCAGATGAGTACACGCCAGCGGAGAGCGGACTGAAAACCCAGGACTGGCAACGGGTAATCATGGAGGAGTACCCGGCTGGGAAAGTCCGGCTGCGCCTGGCAGGACAAGAGTTGATGGACTTGCGTCAGCGGGTTGCGCAACTCCAACGACAGATCACGCAGCTTCAGTCCGGCGCAGGCGGCCCTGCCGAGCCGACCGTCAGCGACATCACAGTCCAGTTGCCGCGCGACCCGGCCGGCTTCGTCAAGCGGCCCGCGGCTGCCATTCAGTACATCGTGATCAACCACACGGCTGTGCGGCCAGAGGTCGGCGCGGATCGCGTGGCGCAGGCCCAACGCGCCAAATGGCCGGGCATCACCAGCCAGTACTTCATCACTGGCGATGGCCTGATCCAGCAAACCAACCCGCTCGACGAGGTCGTCACGCGAGACCAAAGCTGGGTCTATAACGGCATCAACATCTATGTGGCAGGCAACTTCGACGAAGTGCTGCCGAGCACGGGCCAGATGAGCGCCCTGGCGCAGTTATGCGCCTGGCTGCTCTTCCGCTACAACCTGACCGAGAGCGCCATACGCGGGCTGAGCGAGTTCATCGTCACGCGCTCGCCGGGCCTGCAGTGGCTAGGCGGCCAACGCTGGAAGGATCGTCTGCTGGCAGACGTGAAGGCCATACCTTCCGCGCCGACGCCGAGCGCGCCGCAGCCGGCCGACGGCGATGTCGCCGCATTGCGCGGCCAAATCCAGAAGCTACAGAACCAGGCGGCCGATCTGCAGGCCCAGATCACCGACCTCGAAAACCGCAACGCAACGCTCCATACGCAACTCGATGCGGCCCTGAAGGCTGCCGGCGGCGGCCCGGTTAAGACGCCCAAGCCGGCCATCACCGACATCTCGCTCCAGCTACCCCGCAAGGCCGAGAGCCTGAAGACGCGGCCCGTGCAGCAGATCCAGTACATCGTCCTGAACCACACGGCCGTGGATCCCAGCGTGGGCGTCGAGCGCATCGCGGCCGCGCACCAGCAGCGATGGGGCGCCATCCTCTATCAGTACTTCATCGCAGGCGATGGCGCCATCCTGCAGACCAATGCCCTAGACCAGATCGTTGACCCGAATCAGCCGTGGGTCGCCCAGGGCATCAATATCGCGGTGGCCGGCAATTTCACCGCGGAGACGCCCAGCGCGGCTCAGTTGGACGCGGCCGCCAGGCTGAGCGCCTGGCTGCTCCAGGAACACAGGCTGAGGCTGGAAAACGTCAAGGGGGTCAGCGAGTTCATCAACTCGCAGTCGCCAGGGCTGCAATGGCTGCAGGGCAAGCAATGGAAGAACCTGCTGCTGGCGCGCATCGCTGAGGTACAGAAAGCAGCCACGCCATCATCCGATGGGACGGAAAGCGGCCTCGTCGCGGCGCTGCGCGCGGAAATCCGCCAGCTGCAGGCCTCGCTGGCGCAGGCGCAAGCCACCGTCGCCAGCCTGACCGCCGAACGTGACCGCCTGCAGGCCCAGGTCGGCAAGCCATCGGCCAACGAGGCCAGCCTGCAGCAACAGGTCCAGACGCTGTCGCAACAGAATCAAACGCTGGTCAGGGACAAGACAGCGCTGACCCAACAGCTCAGCGCGGCCACCCAGGAATCAGCGGCCCTGAACCAACGCATCAACGACCTGCTGCGTCAGATTCAGCATGCGCAGACCGGCGGCGCGGTTGCAGTCTCGCCGCCAACCATAAGCGACATCACTGACAGGCTGCCGAAACACGCCACTCTGCAGTATGAAACGCGCACGCTCGACAAGATCACGCACCTGGCCTTCCATCACAGCGCCGCGCCAGCCAATATCACGCCCGATCAGGTCGCGTCCTATCATGTCAAGAACGTTGGCTGGCCCGGCATCGGGTATCACTACTACATCGAGCCGGATGGCGTCATCTATCAGGTGAACCGGTTGGAGACGGTCGCCTTCCATGCAGGGAACTCCAACAGCAACTCTGTCGGCATCTGCGTGTCCGGCACGTTCAGCGGTGTCATCCCCACCCCCCTCCAGTTGGAGCGCGCAAGCCATTTGGCCGCCTGGCTGGTGCAAAAGCTCAAACTGAAGCCCGAAAACGTCATGGGCCACAAAGAGTTTCCTGAGAACGTCACCCAGTGTCCTGGCGACGACTGGCTGGCGGGAAAGCAGTGGAAGCAGTTGCTGGTGGATCGGATGAAGGGCATCCTGGCAGGACAGACCGCGCCGCGCGCCAAGACGATCGGCCACTATATGCTCTTCTGGCAACGGGCCGAAGACTGGGCCAAGGAGGACTGGGGAGCGGCCCTCAGCTACATCGCACGCTTCCGACCCACGACGGGTTTCTCGGCTGAAGACGCGCGCAATGCTGAATACGTCACCATCATTGGCGGCATAGCAGGAGTGCCCTACGAGACCGAGCAAGCCCTCATCGCTGCGGGGTGCAAGGTGGAGCGGCTGGCCGGGACAAACTTCGCCGACACGAAACGGATGCTCGACGAGCTCGCGCAAAGCGGTCGCCGATTCTCGACCTTCAATGTGTAGGGACCACAAGCAAGCGTCTCATGCACACCGCGCAGAGCTCTGAACCCCGTCCGCACGGCGACCCAACGACGATCACTCCTGCCTCAGCCTACCAGGTCCATCTGCCGGCTTTCGAAGGCCCGCTCGACCTGTTGCTGCAACTGATCGAGCGGGAAAAGTTGGACATCAGCACGATCTCGCTAGCCCACGTGGCAGAGGAGTTCCTGGCCTACATTCGCGAGCTGGCGATGATCGAGGCCGAAGCCCTGGCCGATTTCCTGGTCGTCGCCGCCAAACTCGTGTGGATCAAGTCGCGGCTGCTGGTGCCTCAACCCGCGGCGGCCTCTGCCGAAGAAGAGGAAGAAGACCCAGGCGAGGCGTTGGCGCGCCAATTGCGAGAGTACAAACGGTTCAAGGAAGCCGCCGCAGCCCTCCGTGCGCTCGAAGAGGCAGGGCGCCACACCTACCCCCGCGTGGCGCCGCCCCCTGAGTTAGCGCGGCGACTGGACAGCAGCAGCATTACCCTGGCAGACCTGCTGGCGGCCGCAGGCACGGCCTTTCGCGCCTTGCCGCCCCCTGCATCGCCAGATCGCATCGTGGCGCCGTTCATCGTCACCATCGCGGACCAGATCGCGCTGATTCGTCGGGCCACAGGCGGCAATCGCACGATCACTTTCCGCAGCCTGCTGCAGGGCACCCAGCATCGACTAGAGATCATCGTCACCTTGCTGGCGGTGCTAGAGCTGATCAAACGCGGCCAACTTATCGCGTCCCAAGACGGCCTGTTCGGGGAGATCGTGATCCAGCCAATGGCCGGGGTGGAGATCACGGCCAACGGCGAGCCGCGTGAGGCTTGACGCCCCGCAGCGCCTCACACCACGCGGGACAGCCGCCGCAGAATGCGACCAAGCAGACCGCCTGGCCGCAGGCCGCCGCGCAGCGAGCACACCCAGCGCGCCGCCAACAACCCCAGACCCGCCCCCACCACGTCGAAGGCCAGGTCCACGGCCGTCATGGTGCGGCCGGGCACAAAGCTTTGATGCAACTCGTCGCTCGCGCCATAGAGCGCGGTCAGCGCCAGCGCCCACGCAGTTGAGCGCCGAACGCCTGCCCCGCGCAGCGCCCACCACAACAGCACAGCCAACACACCGTAGACTGTCAGATGCCCGCCGATCTCCGCCAGGTGCGGCACGCCCGGCGTCAGGTTGGGCAGGTCGGGCTGCGCAGACAGATAGAAGATGAGCGACATCCACGCCAGGACCGTCGCCCATCGCTGGATTTGGGATTTGGGATTTCGGATTTCGGATTTCGGATTTGCGATTGACACTTGTCGCCTCACGCTTGCCGTTTGACGCTTGATACCTGACGTTTGACGTTTTGACGTTTCACGTTTTGACGTTTCACGTTTCACGTTTCACGTTTGACGCTGGATGCCTGACGTTTGACGTTTTGACGTTTCACGTTTGACGTTTTGACGTTTTGACGTTTCACGTTTCACGTTTGACGCCCCACAGCATACGCCTCCAGCGCGACGGTCGCCAGGTCGTTCCAGGCGAAACGTTCGCGCGCCCGCTGTTGCGCCGCGCGTCCCAGGCGTTGCGCCCGTTCGGGATCGGTCAGCAGCGTGACGATGCCGGCTGCGAAAGCGTCCGCGTCGCCGGCCGGTGCGAGCAGAGCCGCGTCGCCCAGGGTCGCAGGCAGCTCACCCACCGCGTAGGCCACCAGAGGCAGCCCGGCCGCCATCAGCTCTCGGACTTTCACGCTGCTGCGGCCGCGATTGGCAGGCGTGTCTGCCCAGGGTATCATCGCCAGGCTGCTGCGGGCAAAGAGCGCCGCCGCTTCCCGCGGCTCCACCCACCCCAGCAGTTCTGCCTCTGGCAGCAGCCGGCCTAGCTCCCTCTCCTCCCCGGCCAGTCCCCGCCCCACCACCGTCAGCCGCAGGGCAGGCATCCACGCGGCCACCCGTCGCCAAATGCCGGCCACATCCACGGGCCGGACTCCGGCGAAGCGCGTGTAGAGGACGACCGTTGGCGCTGAGTGGGCAGAAGATGGAGAACGAGAAACCGGGAAGGCTGCTTCCGCCGGCGCGCCGTTGGGCAGCACGAAGACGCGGCCAGCCGTCGCGCCGCAGCCGATCGCCCGGTCGCGCAGGGCCTCGCTGGCGACGGTCCAGGCATGGGCGTGCGATAGCCCGAAACGCTCTTGCCAGGCGAAAAAGCGGCGCTGGAGCGGCGAATAGCCGGCGCGTGGATCGTCGTTCCAGCCGCCCGGTCCTTCCCAGTCGTCGCTGTCCAGAACGATCAGCGGCGACCGCCGGCCGGCCCACAGCGCCGCGCCGACCAAACCGGATGGGCCTTTGGGCTTGAAGATGTGCGCCACATCGGGCGCCAGCGCGACCATCGCGCGCCACAGCCGCCACGCCAACCACAGATGCCAGACAGATCCGCACCCCCGACCAGGCGGCAAAGAGAAGTTGATTACGTCAACTCCGCCCTCGGTCCAGCGCCGGCCTGCGTCTTCCGGGCTATCGTATGGCGGAATCAGCAGCGTGGTCGCGTGGCCGCGGCGGGCCATCTCACGCGCCAGCGGCAAGATGCGCGCCCGTGTGGTTCCCCGGGCGCGCAGACCGAAGGGCGCGACGAGAGCGATGCGCAACCGCCCCCTATCGCGCATCTCGCGCATAGCCAGGCATTTCGATGACGACCTTGAGCACGCCATCTCCGCGTGTGCGGGCCAGCTCCAGCCCCTCGGCCGCCCGCTCGAAGGGCAGGCGGTGGGTCAGCAAAGGCTCGACATCCACCTGGCCATCGGCGACCATCTCCAGCGCCAACCGGAAGGAGCGACAGCCCAGCTCGTAGGGCGCGCCCGCGATGCTGAAGGTGTGGCAATAGCGCCGATGAAAGCGGGCGAAGTCGAACTCGAATCGGTGCGTGCGCGGGATGCCGAAAAAGCAGAGGTGGCCGCCTGGCTTCACCAGTTGCGGCGCCAGGTCAATCGTCTCCAGTTCGCCTGCCGCCTCCACCACCAGATCGGCCAGTTGGCCGCCGAGGATCTCCCGCACGGCCGCCAGGGGCTCATCTGACCGGCGGCCGTTCGACTGGCCGTTGTGGAGGGTGTGCGTTGCGCCGAATCGGCGGCCCGCAGCCGCGCGCACAGCGACCGGGTCCACCCCGATGACGCGGCGGGCGCCCATCCGCCGCAGCATGACATCCCAAAACAGGCCGACCGCGCCCTGGCCCAGAACCACCACATCGCGATCTACCAGGTTGGGCAACTGCTTGCAGGCATAGATCACCGTGCCCAAAGGCTGCGCCATCAACAGATGGTCGAGGGGCCAACCGTTCGGCAAAGGAATGACGTGCTCGATGGGCGCCGCGTAGAGCTCAGCCAACGCGCGATGCTCCGGCGCCAGGGTCAGCGTCAGGTCGCCGACTGCAATGCCCGGAGCCGCGCCGTTCACCGCCTCGACGACGCCGACCATCTCATGGCCCGTCGTGCCGATGGGCAGAGGATACAGCTCCTCGTCGGAGTGATAGCACATATGCACATCGCTGCCGCAGAAGGTCAGCAGCAGCGGCCGCACCAGCGCCTGCCCCGGCTGAAGCACCGGGACCGGCGTCTCAACGAACTCGAGTTTGCCGCGGCCCACCACCCGGGCCGCACGAATCGTAGACATCCATACCTCCGGAAGGTAGGGGCGTGGCCTTGCGCCTGCCCGCTTGGGCGGCCGTAAAGATGCACCCCGCCGCCTTGAAGATACCTTGCACGCTATGATAACCGCGAAGCGCGATTTCGGCCAAACTGCCCTCCTATCCAGGTGAAACACTCCAACCCTGGTCTTGACAATCCTGAACGGTTATGATATAAACATGCTTAATCGAATAACCACACCCTTTCATCGAAAGAATGGCCCGTGGCTGAGCCCAACCGTGCTCCTACCATATCTGATGTCGCCGCCCTGGCTGGCGTGTCGTCCGCGACCGTGTCGTATGTCTTGAGCGGCCGCCGCAACGGCGACCATCGGATCAGCGAGGAGACCCAGCACCGTGTGCTCCACGCCGTGGAGACCCTGGGCTATGTGCCCAACCAGACCGCGCGGCATCTGCGCCGCCGGCGCACCGAACGCGTGTGCCTGGCATTGCCCCATCTCGGCATCCCCTCCTATGACCTGCTGGCCGCGCAACTCGATCGAGCCGCCGAAGCTCACGGCTACACCACCGTGATCGCCGTCCTGGGTTCGGCCGAACGCGAACAGCGGGTGTTCGATCAACTGCGTCGCGGGTTGGCGGATGGCGCGATCGTCGTATCCGAACACTCCCTGGCGCATGAGTTGACCCCCATCGTACAGGCGGGCGTCGCCCTGGTGACGATGAGCAACTTCCCGGCGCCCGCTGGCGCGGACAGCGTCCAGACCACGGAAGAAGAGACGACGCACGAAGCCATCTGTTTTCTGACCGCCAGGGGCCATCGTCGCATCGGCTTCATCGGCGATGCCGGAATGGCCGCGTCGCCGTGGCGGTTCCAGGGCTATCGGCGGGCCCTCCGCGAGCAGGGCATCCCGGATGCCGACTGCCTGTGCACCTACTACGGGACTGCCTCGCGCGAGCAGGCGTACCGCTGCGCTGCGCAGATGCTCAGCCACTCGGACCGGCCCACCGCGATCTTTGCGGCGACCGACCTGGCGGCGATCAGCGCCATCTGGGCCGCGCGCGATGCCGGTCTGCGGATTCCGCAAGACATTGCGGTGATCGGCGCTGGCAACATCCCGGAAGGCGCGATCACTTCGCCGCCCTTGACCACCATCGGCCCGCTCAAGGTGGATTACAGCCCTGTCTTCACCATGCTGTTCAGCCGGCTGGCGGGCGAAGCGCCAGAAGCAGGTCGCGCCCACGTGATTCCCTGGCAGTTGATCGAGCGCAGTTCGGCGTGAGCGGCCGCCGTGTCCCGCACCGCGACTTCATCAGGAGACCCTGTGACGAGCAACCATCCCCCCATCACCCTGGCGGCTGCCGGCCGTGCGGGTTCCTGGCTGCGTTGGCTGCGCAAGAATCGCGATGGCTGGCTGTTCGCTTCGCCCTGGATTATCGGCTTCGCAGCCGGCACTCCGCCCGACATCTATCACTATCTGCAGGAAGTGGTCCCCATCGTGACCGTCGTGACCAAGAAGATGCACTTGCAGTTGGACGAGCTGGTCAAGAAGGACAAATACGACCTGGCTGACTTCCGCAAGGATTCGGTGGCGCTCTACACCTGGGAAGGCGGTCTCTACGCGCTGCCGCGCGACTACGGCAATCAGAACCTGTTCCTGAACCTGGACCTGTTCGCCAAGGCCGGCATCGAGCCGCCGCCCGTGGACTGGGAAGACAAGACCTTCACCTTCCAGAAGTTCCTGGACATGGCACAGAAGCTGACGGTCAAGAAGGGCGACAAGACCGAGCAGTGGGGCTTCCTGGTGAACCGCGGCTGGCGGCCGTGGGCATCGTGGGTCTACAACAACGGCGGCGCCGTGGTCAAGCGCGATGACAAGGGGGTCGCCACCGCGATTGCGCTGGACGAGCCCGCGGCCGTGGAGGCCCTGCAGTTTTTGCAGGACCTGATGCACAAGCACGTCGTCGCGCCGCGCCCCGATCTCGAGTCGGAGTTGGGCGGGTTCGACCTGTTCGCCACCGGCCGCGTGGGGATGATGATCAACAACCCGTCGGCTGTCAACCAGTACCGCACGATCCAGGCCTTCAAGTGGGACATCGCCACGCTGCCGATCGGCAAGGGTCAACGCCGCGGCACGGGCGGCGGCGGCACCGGCTGGGCCAGCGGCGCCTCGACCAAAAGCCCCGCAGCGGCCTGGGAGTTCCTGAAGTTCATCTCCAGCCCCGAAGCTGAGACCGACGAGGTGGAGGTGGGCGCGACAACGCCCGCACGCGTGTCGGTGGTCAACGGGCCGAAATTCCTGGATACCAGCAAGCCGCCCGCGCGCGCCAAGGGCTTTGCACAGGCGCAGGAATACGTGGTGCGCGATCCGGTGCACGTGCGCTGGCCCGAGGTTTCATCGCGTGTCGTGAATCCGAACATGGATTCCCCCTGGAACAACTCGAAGACCGCCGCCGAGGTCGTCAAGGCGATCAAGAGCGAGGGCGACAAGCTGTTCGCGGCAGGGTGATATGAATGTCATCTTCGTAATGGCGGATAGCTTCCGCTACGACAACCTGTCCTGTTACGCCGCAACGTCGGTCAAGACGCCGCATCTCGACCGCTTTGCGCAGCAGGCGATCGTCTTCGACAACGCGTACATCGGCTCGTTTCCCACGGTGCCCAATCGGCTGGACACCATGAGCGGCCTGTTCAGCTTCATCAACTACCAATGGCAGCCGCTGCCGCGCGAGATCATCACCCTCCCGCAGCTTCTCAGCGCGTCCGGGTTCATCACACAGATGATCGTGGACACGCCGCACCTGATCGGCGAGGGCTTCAACTACTGCCGCGACTTCGATGGCTGGGAATGGGTGCGCGGCCAGGAGACCGATCGTTGGATGACCGCACCGCGAGAGGTGAAGCTGCCCGCCGCAGTGCACAAGCTGCGCACGCCGGAGATCATCAAGCGCCACTACCGCAACTCGGCGTGGTGGCAGGGGGAAGAAGACCACTTCGTCGCCCGGACCATGCAAACGGCCTGTCGCTGGCTGGAGCAGAATCAGGATCAGGAGAAGTTCTTCCTCTGGGTAGACACCTTCGATCCGCACGAGCCGTGGGACCCGCCCCAGAATTACCTGGAACTGTACGAAAAGGGTTACACCGGCGAGGAGCCTAACTACCCGCAGTACTGCTTCTGGCGCGACGTGATGAGCGAGGCGGAGCTGAACCACAACCGCGCGCTCTACATGGGCGAGGTGAGCCTGGTAGATCGTTGGGTCGGGGTGCTGCTGGACAAGATTGACGAGCTGGGAATGGCCGAAGATACGGCCGTGATCTTCGTCAGCGACCACGGCTTCTTGTTCGGCGAACATGGGCACATCGGCAAGTCGTACATCCGCGAGCTGAACGGCCGCATGTTCTACGAAGCGATCCCGATGTACGACGACATCCGCCGCATCCCCTTGATGATCCGCATCCCTGGCGAACGCGGGGGCCGGCGCATCCCCGCGCTCGTCCAGACGCCGGACCTGATGCCGACGATCCTGGAGCTGGCCGGATTGGTGAGCACCGAGACGGTGGGCGGCCAGTCGCGCACGCAGGCGTTGCAGTGCGGCGTGTTCGACACCCAGGACTGGCAGTTCAAGCCCGAAGCCATTCACGGCAAATCACTGATGCCGTTGATTCGCGGGGAAACCGCCAGGAATCGCGATCTGGTGATCTGCTCCAACACGCTGATCCATCACTCGCCGCTTCTGGCCAAATGCGCGGTGGTGACGGAGGACGGTTGGTGTCTGCACCATGCGGGGGTCTATGCAGCGGAGCGCGGGGCCGGAGGACTGGCGGGCGTGAGGCTGATTGACAGTGCAGCAGCCAAGATCCCCACGGCCCCTGCGCTGTACAACCTGGCGGCCGATCCAGACGAAGAGCAGGATGTCCTGGCGGCCAACGAGGGACTGGCGCACGACATCCATCAGCGTTACGTAAAGTTCCTTGAGGAGATCGGCGCGCCAGAGCAACATCTGACCGGCCGGCGCAAGCTGTTGAGAACCGGTTCCTGCTGGCTCGTAACGGGGGCGGGTCCCGTGCAGCAGCGGCTTCAGCCGCCCCCTGTCTCGCCCACAGGCCGGTACGCGTGCCGGTCATAGTCGAACCACTGCCCCTCGAACGCGCGAATCAGCGTCGTGTGCACGTGCACCGTCACCTCGTTCAGCCCCGACCTGAGCTCCCCGGCATCCAGCTCGAGGGTGTAGGGCTGCCAGGCAATGGCGACCGGCGCGCCGCCGTTGATCGAGACCTGGCACGCCTCGTGGAAGGGCTGCTCAGTCTCGAGCTGAACCAGCACGCGGCCCTGGATAGGGAGATCGACCAGGTCACGCGTGAGGGTGTACTCCACCACGCCCGCGTAGAACGCCAGCCCGTTCGCCTCGTAGCGCTCGAACGCGCCGATCGCGCTGCGGTGCGCCAACCGCGGACCGGCGAGCTCCACGCCGAAATCGCCGGCCAGGTAGAGCGGGTTCAGCAGCCCGCCATCAGGCCGATCGGTGCGCACTTCGATGCGGAGCATGTTGCCCCCTGGCCGGAGCAGCCCGGTGACATCACAGCCCAGGCTGCCACGCACATGGGCGGTGGTCGGCCCGAAATCGGCCGGGCCGAGAGGAGGCCCATCGTTCACCCACAACTGCCAATCGCCGACCAGCGACCCCGGCTCCATCACGATCGCGACCGGGCCGGCGTAGCCGTTGTCGAAGGTATATTCATAGCGCAGACGCAGCGTCGGCAGACGCAATTCCGGCTCATGGCCGAAGTAGCGCTGGACGGCCGGCGCGAACCGGAAACCGCCGCGCTCCAGTTGGTCCGAGAGAGGCAGCGCGGGGACGGCGGCGCTCTGCGCGGCCGCGGCCGCATCGTCGAGGAGCGTCATGCGCCATTCGGCCAGCCGCAAGAGATTCGCAGCGAGCGGCCGGACCGCGGCAGGTCCGCTGAGCGGAATGTGCACGATGGGCAATGGCTCGCCGGGCTGCTCGGCATCGGCGGCTGCCAGCATGAAGCCCTCGAACGGGTGGATGAGCCGCTGGCAGCGGCCGTCCACACACACCAGCCGCGAGGAACGGCCGTCTTCCAGTGGGAGCTCGCGCAGCGGCTGGCCCGCATCGAGCTCCGCGGCGATCGTCACGCCGGCCGTGTTGAGCACGAACCACAACGTCTTGCCCTGGCCGACGCGCTTGACCGTGTACACCGCGGCAGCCTCATGGCCCGCGGCCTGCACGCGCAGGCTGGGGGCCACGCGCTCGGTGATGTCTCGGAGCAGATCGTTGGCCGCAAACTCCCTGGGGCAATGCACCACCTGGCCGCCGGCCGCCGCGAACTGCTCCAGCCAGGCAGCCAGGGCAGGCTCCATCACCTGCATGGGCGGCACGATGACCAGCCGGACCCGCAAGTCGCGCAGCATCAGCGCGGCGGGAGCGATCTGTCCGCTGGCCAGGATATCGGCATCGGCGAAGTGGAAATCCAGGTGGTTTTCCATCAGCAGGCGCATCAGCCGGCTGTATGCCTCGCGATCGGCGGCATCGGGCAGGCCCCACGATGGCTCCACCACGATGATCTGAGCGTCAATGTGCGTGCCATCGAACAGCCGGCCGATGCGATCGACGCGGCCGGCCAACCGACCGAACAGCGGCCAGAACGGCGACTGGAAGAAGAAGGAGGGGGGCGCGTCGTGCTTCTTGAGGCCGTGCGTGCTGTAGAAGAAGCCGTGCGGGACGAGCCAGGTGATCCCCATCAGAAGCTGTGCGTCGGCCATCAGTCGCGCATCTTGCAGCGTACCGCTCCAGCCCAAGCTGTGATAGCACTCGTCCAGCGCAGCAGCCTTGCCGTAGAAGTATGCCGCTGAAGCGGTCGCCTTGGCGTTGCCGCGCAGACTGGTCTGGAGCAGATCGAGGGGCGCGCCGGCTTTGGTGTGGCCTGGCTCGCAGCCAGGGATGTCCATGAAGCGCAACTGCGCCATGCGCAGCGACGGCTTCTCGCCGGTGTAGAGCAAGCTGTTCGCCTGACACCATGCGGCGACCGGCTGTTCGAACGCCTGGCAGAAGAGCTCGTAGCGCAGGCGGTGCAAATCGTGCATCACGCGCAGATGCTCTGGATGGCTGGGGTCTTGCAGCGCGGGCAGATGCGCGCACAGGTCATAGCCAAAGGCAGACCAGAACGCGGACGGCAGCCGGTCGGACCACCCTGGCTGCACCTCGTCGGTGAAGATCGAAAGGATAGTGCCGCCAAACCGCTCGCCATAGCGCCGCCGATAGCGCTCATGCGTCAGCTCCAGGAAGAGGCGCACGGCCGCTGGATCCAGCACGTCAACGTAGCCGCCCCAGTACTTGTGATGCTGAACGAGCGCCTGCACCGCCACGAAGATTCTGTGCGGACCGGCCGGCAACAGCGCCTCGAGGACAGGGGTCGGCCGGCTGGCGAAATAGCGTTTCTGGTTGTATTGCGTCAGGCCGGTCTCGCGGTAGGAATTGGCGATCAAGAGCATCCCGACTGAGCTGCGCAGATCAATCCCGCGCGTCCAGTCCACCCGGCCCTGCTCGACCGGATAGGCCAGGGCGCAGAGTACTTTGCCCTCGGGCAATTCCAGCCGCACGGGTCCGCCTGGCGCAGAGTAAACCCGCTGCACCAGTTGGGTCGCCATGAACTGCGGTTGGTCCAGGATCACCTGGCCGCCCGCAATGCCGCTGGGGTAAGGGTACTCGTCGTAGAGGTGGACCGTCAGCCCGTGCTCCTCGGCCGCGGCGATCGCCTCGTCGGCCATCTCGAAAAATGCTTCCGAGAGATAGGGTTGGGCCAGACCCTGGCGGGGATGGATGAAGAAGCCGCGCACGCCCTGGGCCGCCATCTGCGCGATCTGCCAGCGGATTTCGGCCGTGCTCAACCGATCGTTCCAGAACCAAAAGGGATAGAAGCCAGTTTGCATCTGAGCAAGCGGGAAAGTGAGTTCGTGCGATTATCATCGCGTTTTCATGAAAAGTCAATTCTTGACAGTGGAACAAAACCTACTATAATGTAGGTTGTCAGCGACCTGATACAGGTTCCACGCCGGGCAATTGCCCCAAACCACCCCGGTTCAGCCAGCCGATGTCGTATTTCAGAGAGCGCAGACTTTAGGTCTGCTATCCTATCGAGAGGTGCAGAGATGCTGTATGGCTATGAGGCTATCAACCTCTATCTCCTCGACTCGCCCG